>JAFGVG010000385.1 GCA_016938095.1 Bacteroidales bacterium | reverse complement strand
ACAAGCCGACAGCGTTATCGTCAGCGGCACACTCGAATACATGACCTGCAGCGATATGCAATGCGTTTTGGGTGATGCTGACTTTACCTTCCGGCTCAGTGGTTTGGAAAAAACAGCAACCGCCACAGCAGCAGAAAAAATAACACAACCTTCACAACCCATGGCTTCCGATGATTCCACAAGCCTGGCGATATCACCTGAAAACATTGCATCGGATACATCTGTTGCCAATACTGCCGCTGCTGCTGCCAATGGCACTACACCTGCCACCGGACAAAAGTCTCTCTGGGGCGTGTTTTTCCTTTCGTTGCTTGCTGGATTGGGCGGTTTACTTACGCCCTGCGTTTACCCCATGATACCTATGACGGTTTCTTTCTTCCTCCGGGGTAACAAAAAGAGGTCAAAAGCCATCAGCGAAGCACTTGTTTTCGGGCTCTCCATAGTTCTGCTATACACCCTGATTGGCGTGCTGGTAGCCATATTTAAAAACCCCAATGCCGTTAATAACTTTACCACACACTGGTTAACAAACCTCATTTTCTTTGCCATTTTTATGGTACTGGCGGCGTCGTTTTTCGGCGCCTTTGAAATTATGCTACCTTCGGGACTTGCCAACAAAGTCGATCAGCAAGCCGATAAGGGAGGATATATAGGGGCATTTTTCATGGCCCTGGCCATGGCCATTTTGTCTTTTTCATGCACCGGACCTATTATTGCCTCTTTGCTGATCAAAGCCTCGCAGGGCGATGTGCTTGAACCTGTTATTGGCATGGCCGGCTTTTCGTTGGTTTTTGCCCTACCCTTTACTCTTTTTGCTATTTTTCCCTCGTGGTTACAGGGTCTACCCAAATCGGGCGGTTGGCTGAACGCGGTTAAGGTTGTATTTGCCTTTATCATGCTGGCATTTTCGTTATACTTCCTCGCCAAGGTCGACCAGAGCTATCACCTTGGAATACTGACCCGTGAAATCTTTATCAGCATATGGACTGTGATTTTTGTTATGCTTGGATTTTACCTGCTGGGAAGGCTAAAGTTTGCGCACGACAGTGCATTACCTTACATTGGGGTGCCGCGACTGATTTTTGCGCTGGCCAGCTTTTCGTTTGGATTATACCTCTTTACCGGATTATTCGGGAATGAATTAAAAGGCCTCTCCTCCATTATTCCGCCTCCCGGAAAGGAAACAGCAATCAATACATCGCCGTCTGCCTCCGCCGCCACAGCTGCTCCATTACAGGAAAAAACAGCAACAGCTTTATGCAACACCCCACGGTATGCAGATTTCTTATCGCTTCCCCATGCTTTGCAAGGCTATTTCGATTATGAAGAAGCCCTTGCCTGCGCCCGCGAAAAAGGAAAGGCTGTGTTGGTTGACTTTGTCGGACACACCTGTTCAAACTGTAAAAAAATGTATGGTGAAGTCTGGTCCGATCCCCGTGTGCTCAAATTGCTGAACGAGAAATTCATTGTTGTTGCGCTTTACACCGACGACAAAACAAAACTTCCGGAATCGGAATGGATTACCTCAACCGTGGATGGCAAGGTAAAGAATACCATTGGCAGAAAGAACCAGGATCTGCAGATTGCCCGTTTCGGCTCAAATGCCCTACCCCTTTACGCCATAGTGGATGGCAGCGGCAATAACCTGTCAGACACCTATTATACCTACGATCCCGATGTGGAAAAATTCATCAGGTGGCTGCAAGCGTATTGATCACCTTTCTACCAGTAAAAGTGCTGGTTATTGAAATGCAGAACTTCTGAGTTTCCAGGGATTCAACTGATTGAAGTTGATTGTATAACGTATGGTTTGCCAGTAGTTATCGGTTAAAATATCGTTTACCTCAGCCATATCGCGCGACACCCAAACCGGGAAGTAAACTTTTATCAGTCCGGCTATACTCAGCATGGCACCTGTTTCAAAGGGAATAAGTTCCGACATAATGTCTTTTTCAGCCGACTGGTAAAGCCAGCTATCCCCTGCCCCTGAATAGGTTCCTGCATTCACAAAAAGTGAAACGGGCAATTTGGGCACCTTAACCGTTAAACCGGCTGATGCCAGCCATCTATCCGTGGCAGCAAACGGATTGTTTGAAGCAAAGCCCCCATGGTCGGCATTGAATTGTTGCGATAGCAATTTCTGGCGATCCGCGTCTCCGAGGGATTCATACCGTCCCAGGTAAAGGTCGTTGTATTTGGTATCGTAATATCCCGAAGCACCACTGAGCCTTAAAGCATTACGCATGCCAAAGTCATCTTCAGTATCCAGAAAGCCCCCTATGAAAGCTCTGAACTGTATGGCATTGCGGGCATAATTTGTATGAAGGGCCGCTTTTAGCTCAACAGATGCCCGCAGGTAGTTGTTGCTTTTTTCCATATTCAACCCAACACTATAGGAATACAATGTATAGGGTTGGCTTAAGAATGCATCTATATCGAAATAATACAGGCTCAGCAAGTCGCCATATGGTTCAAACTGTGGTTCATCAACAAGAACGCCACTTATAGTTAAGGTCTTAACAGCCTTGCTCGTGGCTTCTGCATTCCTGAAAACAAAATTAACATCGCCGCCTGCCTTGTTGTAACTACTGCCATTTTCGGTGTCATAACCAAACCGGCGCGCATTGGCACTAAGTTGTACAGTGCGGATCATTCCACTGTGTGGAAACAGGTTAAGGGTAACCTTTCCCATGCCCGCCACATCGTGATTGCCCAGTCCAATCATAGGCATCAGCTGAAATTCCAGGGTGCGGGTAAAGAGTAATGGGGTGTATACAAACACGCCCAGCATGGTTTTGTTATAATTGTTCCATCCCAGCGCCGGCATTATTCCTATCCGCGTGGAACCTGCATTTTCAACCACCTGCACGGGGTGAAGGTTTAATGGCTCTGTTTTGCGAAATAAACCTGACGTTTTGTAGAAATTATTATGCCTGTTAAGCTCCGGAAGCCATACCGAATCGAAAAGTACTACGCGATTGCCGGGAGAAGTTGGCAGTTCAAGCCATTGTTGTCCTGTAAAGCCCGGATACCAGGCTGATTCCTCTGCCTCATCATCATTTTTCAGGGTAAGCTTCACCGGAGAAGCCACCTGTCCGTAATTTTTTACCAGCACCTTTCCGGGTTGTACCTTGCTGATACCGTAATTAAGTCGTTTGGTGGTGCCCATCAGATCGTCGAACAACCAGGTCAGATCCTCATCGGTATTTTCTTCGAAAGCCTTACGCAGGTCGTCAGGACCAGGGTGCCGGTACTGCCAGTCGTTGAAGAATTCCTGCATGATAGCATTAAACTTATTTTCACCAACAGATTGCATGAGATAATTGAAAACCAGTGCAGCTTTATGATATGCCATTGCACCGTAATTGAGCGAAGAAAACTGCTCACTGTGCAAGTTAACAGGTTGTTCAAAGTTTTCACGGGCAGAAGCGAGAAAGACAAGCTCATAATACAGGTAATAAGGAAGTGTGCTGAAATTGGCCAGTTTTGCCGGTAAGGGATTACCCATAATCAACTCGTATATTCTCATGTGCGGGTATTTGGTGCGCATATACCTGAATTCACTAAAGGTATTCAGTCCTTCATCGAGATAGGGAAAAGTACGTTCGTTAAAACCCAGTATACCATAAAACCAGTTATGTCCCACTTCGTGCATGATCAATTCCTCGAGCATATAATTGGTACCGGCATTCCCCACCACGGTAATGGTAGGATATTCCATGGCACCTCCGGCCTCAATACTACCGTATACAGCAGAGCAGTTGTCATAAGGATAATCCATATACCATGACGAATAAGCGGTTATGGCATCGTTCAGGTAAGTCAGGGCATCCTTCCATTTCGTGGCCTGCGACGGCGGATACATGGCCCATATAGTGATCTTTTTGCCACTTTTCAGCACTACCTCACCTTTGTCAACCAGGTATTGCTTGTTGGCAAACCAGGCGAAATCGTGAATATTGCTTTCTTTGTAACGGATGGTTTTTAACTCGGGAGTCGACGCAGGATTGACTGTCAGCGTTGTTGTATCAGCAGCCTTCCAGTTCAGCCAGTCGGCCTCTTCAGTTGTTACCAGGTTACCGGTAGCACCCACCACATAATTACGTGGCAGGGTAATGGAAACATCAAAGGAACCGTATTCCGAATAAAACTCACCCTGGTCGAGATAAGGCATCTTGTTCCAGCCATGCCGGTCGTAAACCGCCGGTTTCGGATACCACTGGGTAATCTGGTACGACTGTCCCATATGGCCAAATCGCGAAAAAGCCCCCGGTATCTTGACAAAGAAAGGAGTGGTAATCACCACGGTGTCGCCGGGTTTCAGCAATGCCGGAAGCATAATTTTGCAGATGTCGTTGTGCACATCATCAGGCGCCCATTCAAGCGATTGGCCATTCATGCGGAAGTCGAGCGAATCGATAAATCCGCGTTTGTCATCACCGGCAAAATGGAATCGCTTACTGCCCTGTTCCAATTGTTGCCTGGCAAATGCCGTTGTATTATCCCTATAGGCATTGGGCCATAAATGAAAATAAAGGTATGGCAACGATTCAGTTGAATTATTAATGTATTCAATGGTTTCGTAACCCGTCAGGGTATGATCCCTGTCGTTAAGGGCAACCGAAAGGGTGTAATTCACTTCCTGCTGAAAATAAGCCTGGGCTGTAAGATGCAGAAATGTTCCCGTCAGGAGAACAGCAACAATGAATAAAGATTTCATGTAAATGGATTTATATAGCATCAAATGTAGGAAAAATCCCGTCAGTGTGCAGACAAATTTAGGTAATATGTCATTCTGTCTGTCGTTTTGTCGCAATGTATGTCATTTTGTCTGCTTTTTGTTTTTGGTACGTAAGTTGAATATACGCTATCAAACAGCAACCATATGTCTAACTAAAATATAGGAGATTAAAGCCATGTTACCAACCTTAAGAAACCGTACCGCCTGGCCTAACCTGGTCGAGGAATTCTTCAACGGAAACCTTTTCCCCGGATTCATGGACAGTGAGACCAGGAACACCTTGCCGGCTGTCAACATAGTCGAGGGCAAGGAAGATTACAAAATTGAAGTAGCTGCTCCCGGGCTGAACAAGGAAGATTTCAAAATTAACCTTGAGAACAATGTGCTGACCATTTCGTCAGAAAAAGAGGAAAAAAACGAAGACAAGGATGAAAAAGTAATGCGGAGAGAATTCAGTTACTGCTCATTCAGTCGTTCCTTTACGCTGCCATATACAGTGAATGTTGAAAAGATCAAAGCCACCCACAAAGATGGCATTCTGCAGGTGTTGATCCCCAAAAAAGATGAAGCCAAAGAAAAACCTGCACGTGAAATCAAAATTTTGTAACCACTTCATTTCACAAAATTTTCAGGTAGAGACGCAAAAATTTGCGTCTCTTTTTTATAGTTAATTTGTTAGTTTTACATTGCCTTGTTACATTCATTGTTAGCGTTGTTGTGGTGATGACACTGATCTATTAAATGTGAATCTTATGATACCAACACGTGATGAAGCATTTGCATTGCTCAGACAATACAACCAGGGCGAAAGCCTGGTAAAACATGCACTGTCTGTGGAAGCTGTGATGCGGCATTTTGCCATCATTTACCAGGAGGATCCGGAAAAATGGGGCATTATCGGATTAGCGCATGATCTGGATTATGAACAATATCCCGATCAGCATTGTACAATGACCCGGAAGATTCTGGAACAGGAGAATTGGCCGGAGGAATACATCCGCTCTATTGTCAGCCATGCATGGGGAATTTGTTCCGACACAGAACCGGTTCACATGATGGAAAAGGTACTATTTACCATTGATGAACTAACCGGACTGATCACAGCATCGGTGTTGGTTCGTCCATCGCGATCGATCATGGACCTGGAACTGAAATCGGTTAAGAAAAAATGGCATATCAAAAGCTTTGCTGCAGGCGCAAACCGTGAAATCATTGAAAAAGGAGCGGCTATGATGGGAAAAGACCTGGACTATGTAATACAGGAAACCATTAATGCGATGAAAGGTGTGGCAGGGGATATAGGATTGGCTGGTAACGCTATAAATGATCCATGCGCCGCAGAATAATCCTGTAAAAGCCAGGACGCAAAATCTTGCGGACCAGAGGCTGTTTAAAAAGTCCGATAATCGAAGCCGTCATTGCGAACGAAGTGAAGCAATCTGTTGTATATTAGAAGATTGCTTCGGTCGTAGCTCCCTACCAATGACATATTGTTGTCATTTT
>JAFGVG010000057.1 GCA_016938095.1 Bacteroidales bacterium | reverse complement strand
TTTGATTACCTTACCCCGTTGTTCCCCAATGAGAAATTCACCCTGGTAAAACCGGGTGTGAAAACAAACCTCTCGGCAAGGGTGGTTGACATGTTTGCCCCTATCGGAAAGGGTCAACGAGGATTGATTGTTGCCCAGCCCAAAACCGGGAAAACTATATTGCTGCAGGATATTGCCAATGCCATTGCAGCTAACCATCCCGAAGCATACCTTATTATCCTGCTCATTGATGAACGGCCCGAAGAAGTGACCGAGATGGCTCGCAATGTAAAAGGCGAGGTGGTTTCCTCAACCTTTGATGAACCGGCAGAAAGGCATGTGCGTGTTGCCAATATTGTTATTGAAAAGGCAAAACGTCTGGTGGAATGTGGACACGATGTGGTAATCCTTCTCGATTCCATTACCAGGTTAGCCAGGGCATTCAATACCATAGCCCCGGCCTCAGGCAAGGTGCTGTCAGGTGGAGTTGATTCCAACGCGCTGCAAAAACCCAAGAGGTTCTTTGGTGCTGCACGTAATATTGAAAACGGCGGATCGCTTACCATTATCGCCACTGCGCTTACCGATACCGGATCTAAAATGGATGATGTAATATTCGAAGAGTTCAAGGGTACCGGCAACATGGAACTTCAACTCGACCGCAAGCTTTCCAACAGGCGTGTCTATCCGTCTATTGATATCACCGCATCGAGCACAAGGCGAGAAGACCTGTTGCTCGAGCGGAATTTCCTGAATAAAATATGGGTGCTCCGGAAATACCTGACCGATATGAATTCCATCGAAGCTATGGAATTTTTACGTGAGCGTCTCGCCAAAACCGATTCAAACGAGGAATTCCTTATTTCCATGAACGGGGAATAATTTTTTTAAGAAAGTGCGGGATAACCTCGCACTTTTCGTTTAATCTTCCGTATAATCCATTTCCTGACTGAAATCTCACCGGTATTATTTATAATGAAACTGAATAGTGCGGGTTGTGTGAAAACAATATCAGAATAATGTCGATTTGTTGTATTTTTGTAATTTATTTAAAAATAATACTATAATATATTAATAATAAGCGAGTTAAGATGAGTACGAAGAAAAATTTTGTAACTTGTGACGGTAATTATGCTGCTGCTCATGTAGCCTATATGTTCAGCGAAGTTGCAGCGATTTATCCCATTACCCCTTCTTCAACCATGGCCGAATATGTTGACGAATGGGCTGCCAATGGCAGAAAGAATATTTTTGGTGAAGAGGTAAAGCTGGTTGAGATGCAGTCCGAAGCCGGAGCTGCAGGTGCATTGCATGGCGCTTTACAGGCTGGCTCCCTGGCTACAACCTATACTGCATCGCAGGGCTTACTGCTCATGATTCCCAATATGTATAAGATTTCGGGTGAATTACTCCCGGGTGTATTCCATGTTTCAGCACGTAGTTTGGCCGCTCAGGCACTTTCGATTTTCGGTGACCACAGCGATGTAATGAGCACCAGGCAGACTGGTTTTGCTATGCTTGCAACCAGCAGTGTTCAGGAGATCATGGACATTGCAGCAGTTGCACACCTTACGGCCATCAAATCAAGAGTTCCTTTCCTCCATTTCTTTGATGGTTTCAGAACTTCGCATGAAATTCAGAAAGTTGAAGCTTTGCCCATGGATGAAGTGGCTAAGCTCATAGATTATAAGGCTTTACAGGAATTCAGAGACAGGGCATTAAATCCCAATCATCCTGTTCAACGCGGCACTGCTCAGAATCCGGATATTTACTTCCAATCAAGGGAAGCTGCCAATCCGTTCTATGATGTTGTTCCCGAAATGGTTAACAATTATATGAAGGAAATGGCCAAGATCACCGGTCGTGAATATGCACCTTTCATATATTACGGTGCTGCTGATGCTGAAAACATCATCATAGCCATGGGCTCTGTTACCGAAACCGTTCGTGAAGTTGTGGATTACCTGAATGCCAAAGGGGCAAAACTGGGTGTGGTTATCGTTCACCTCTACAGGCCCTTTTCTACAGAATATTTACTGAAAGTGGTTCCAAAAACTGTGAAGAAAATTACAGTACTCGACCGGACCAAGGAACCTGGCGCAAACGGCGATCCGCTTTACCTCGACATCAAGGATGTTTTCTACGGAAAATCCAATGCTCCCATGATCATTGGCGGAAGATATGGTTTGAGTTCCAAGGACACCACTCCGGTTCAAATAATAACCGTTTTTGAGAACATGGATTCAACATCACCTAAGATGCACTTTACCGTTGGCATTGATGATGACGTTACCCATATGTCGCTTCCGGTGAAACCCGAAGTCAGTATTTCTAAAAAAGGAACCTTTGAAGCCAAGTTCTATGGTTTGGGTTCCGACGGTACTGTGGGTGCCAACAAAAACTCCATCAAGATTATCGGTGACTCAACCGATAAATATGCACAGGCTTACTTTGCTTACGATTCCAAGAAATCGGGTGGTGTTACCGTTTCTCACTTGAGATTTGGAGATACGCCTATTCGTTCACCCTACCTGGTAGGAACGCCCGATTTTGTTGCTTGCCATGTTCCGGCTTACCTGGGTAAATACGACATGCTCAGAGGTATTAAAAAAGGCGGAACCTTTTTGCTCAATAGTATATGGGACGAAGAAGAAACCAAAAAACGCCTGCCCGACAGTATTAAAAAAGTGCTGGCCGAAAAGGAAATCAATTTTTACATCATCAATGCTACCATAATTGCTGAAGAAATTGGTCTTGGCAACCGTACCAATACCATTATGCAATCGGCTTTCTTCAAAATTGCCAACATCATTCCCTTTGATGATGCCATGTCGCAGATGAAAAAAGCTGTAATCAAAACCTTCAGCAAAAAAGGCGAAGAAATTGTAAACATGAACATTGCCTCCATCGAACGAGGCAGTAAAGTTACTAAAGTTTCGGTTCCTGCTGAATGGGCCAAGATTGAGGTTAAAACGCAGAAAGACGTTAGCAACAAGCCCGATTTTATCCGGAATGTTGTTGAACCCATCAACAACCTTATGGGCGACGATCTGAAGGTGAGTGCATTCAAAGGTCGTGAGGATGGAACTTTCCCCGTCGGAACCACTGTTTATGAAAAACGTGGTATTGCCGTGAATGTTCCCGAGTGGATAGCTGCAAATTGCATCCAGTGTAACCAGTGCGCTTTCGTTTGTCCCCATGCCGCTATCCGTCCTTTCCTGTTGGATGAGTCTGAAGTTAAAGGAGCTCCTGCCAATACCGAAACCTTAAAGGCTAACGGTAAGGGTTTTGAAAACCTGCAGTATCGCATTCAGGTTAGTGTATTGGATTGTACAGGTTGCGGTGTTTGTGCCGAGGTATGTCCCTCCAAAGAAAAATCCCTGGTAATGAAACACCTGGGTACACAAACTCCCGAAATTGAACGTTGGGATTACATGGTTGACAAAGTGTCCAATAAAGATCACCTGGTTGAAGTTGACAAATCTGTTAAAAACAGCCAGTTTGCACAGCCCTTGTTCCAGTTCTCCGGCGCTTGCGGTGGTTGCGGTGAAACACCTTATATCAAACTTATCACACAATTGTTTGGCGATCGTATGATCGTTGCCAATGCAACCGGTTGTTCTTCCATTTATGGTGGCTCGGCTCCTTCTACCCCATACTGTACCAACAAAGAAGGTAAAGGTCCGGCCTGGGCCAACTCACTGTTCGAAGACAATGCCGAATACGGTCTTGGACTGGCACTCGGTGCTGAACAAATGAGAAGCAGGATTACCCGTAAAATGAAAGAATGTATCGATAACAATCCGGGATTGGCTGCCAGTACCATTGAGATTTTCAAGGAGTGGATTGACGCCAAATTGGATGCACGGGCTTCAAAAGCTACTTCGTTAAAAGTGGTTGAGACGCTGAAGAAAGAAAAACTTCCAATAGCCAAAGAAATTCTTGATCTGGAATCGTACCTGATTAAAAAGTCGGTTTGGATCTTCGGCGGCGACGGCTGGGCTTATGATATCGGTTACGGCGGTCTCGATCATGTTCTTGCTTCCGGTGAGAATGTAAATGTGCTTGTTTTGGATACTGAAGTATATTCAAATACCGGAGGACAGGCTTCCAAATCCACGCCTATCGGTGCCGTGGCTAAATTTGCCGCTTCCGGTAAACGGATCAGAAAGAAAGACCTGGGCGCTATGGCCATGACCTATGGATATGTTTATGTAGCACAGGTTGCCATGGGTGCAAGTCAGAACCAGTACCTGAAGGCCCTGCGTGAAGCTGAAGCTTATCCCGGACCATCACTGATCATTGCTTATGCACCTTGTATTAACCATGGTTTACGCGCCGGTATGGACAAATCACAGGAAGAACAGAAGCATGCTGTTGACTCGGGCTACTGGCATCTGTGGAGGTACAATCCGATGAATGAGAAGGAAGGTAAGAATCCTTTCGAGCTTGATTCAAAAGATCCTGATTGGAGCAAATTCCAGGAATTCCTGAACAGCGAGGTACGTTATACCTCCCTGAAGAAGGCCTTCCCAAAAGATGCTGCCGAATTGTTCCAGGCTGCAGAAGAAAACGCCAAATGGCGGTATAACAGTTACAAACGTTTGGCTGCCATGGATTTTTCCACACAGGCAAAATAAATAGTTGGATTTTTGTTTATACCGTAGAGACGCGTTTCAAACGCGTCTCTACGCGTTTTAAATGGTAAACGGATATGGGAAGAATCATTGCCCTTGATTATGGCCAAAAACGCACCGGTATCGCCGTTACCGACCCCTTGCAGATTATTGCCAACAGCCTTGAAACCGTTCGATCAGCAGATGCAATTGCTTTTCTGAAGCAATATGTTGCCAAGGAAAAGGTAGATGCTTTTGTGGTTGGCTACCCACGGCAAATGAACAATACCCCGTCAGAGTCTGTTAAATATATTGATCCGTTTATTGCATTGCTGAAGAAAACTTTTCCGGAAAAGGAAGTGTTTTTAATGGACGAGCGGTTTACATCAAAGATGGCTGTGCAAACCATGATTGCAGGAGGCGTAAAAAAGAAAGACAGACAAAACAAGGGATTAATTGATTCCATCAGCGCAACCATCATCCTGCAGTCGTATCTCGAATACCGGAGCAATTTTCCGGTATAGTATATTTCTGCTTATCTTTGCACTTTATTATCAAATTGCCAAATTGTCAAATTGTCGAATTAAATGATCTATCCTATAGTAGTATATGGCTCCTCAGTACTCCGGCAGGTAGCAAAAGACATTCCTGCCGACCATCCCAATCTGAAAGCGTTGATTTCCGATATGTTTGATACCATGTATAAGTCTGACGGGATGGGACTGGCAGCCCCCCAGATTGGCAAGTCTCTGAGGCTTTTTGTGGTGGATGCCACATCGCTTGCCGATGAAGACCCGGCACTGGCCGATTTTAAGAAAGCATTCATTAATCCCCGGCTCGAATTGCTTGGCGAAGATACCGAAGTGATGAATGAGGGCTGTTTAAGCCTGCCTAAAATCCGCGAGGAGGTAAAGCGACTTAACAGGGTGCGCATCTCCTATTACGATGAGAACTTTAATTTCATTGAGGAGGAATACGAAGGGCTGAAAGCAAGGGTTATTCAACACGAATATGATCATCTGGACGGTATATTGTTCATCGACAGGATAAACCCCTTACGGAAAAAACTGCTGAAAGGAAAACTGAGCGATATAACCAAATGTAACGTTGACGTTCCCTATAAAATTAAGGTTTTAAAGTAAAGACATTTGTTATTTTTATTACCCGCTTGTTATATGGCCCCGACCGGCGGTGGACAATAAAAAACCCCGCTTTTGGCGGGGTTTTTCGCGTTATACTGCTGGGTGTTTTTTAAAGATTTCGTCTGATTTAAGGAGCAGGTCAATATACTGCGCACGCTTATAAACAAAAGGATCGTTGATATTCTTATTTGAAAGCTTGCCCTTGAATTCAGCCAGACTATGGTAATTCTTTGATTCCATCCAGGTCTGCAAATCCTTAATGATGGTGCTTAAATATTCAATCTTGTTTTTGTACACTGTACTTACTACCTGGGTACAATCGGCACCTGCCAGTATCATCTTGGCAACGTCGGCACCGGTATAAATACCCGAATTTGCACAAATAGAACCGGCAATGCCGCCATATAACAAACCAACAAACCTGAGACTTAACCTGTTGTCTTCGGGGTTGCTGAGGTTGAACGGTGAGAAGTGCTGTTCTTTATCGGTATCTATGTCGGGTTGGAA
>JAFGVG010000006.1 GCA_016938095.1 Bacteroidales bacterium | reverse complement strand
GCGCTGTTGTTTTTCTGGCCGCAGCTTGAAAGACAAGTCAGGATCGAAGGCCGGATACATAAGGAACCACAGTATAAATCCGATGAATACTTCAAAAGCCGACCCGATGGGAGCAAAATAGGCGCATGGGCATCTCCCCAAAGCCGTCGTTTACCCAACAGGGAATACCTCGAGAACTTGCAACAGGATTATATCAGGCTTTTTAAAACCAGGGCCCTTGAAAGACCCGAATACTGGGGCGGTTATAAACTCACCCCCGACCTTGTTGAATTCTGGCAGGGCAGGGAAAACAGGCTCCACGACAGGTTTGAGTACGTCAGAAACGGGGGAACATGGGAGGTATTCAGGCTGGCGCCGTGATTTAAATCAATGAATAATTAACAATTATCAATTAACAATATTATAGAGCCCTAAGTTAGGCTCAGGCTGTGCCTGAGTCGTTTTCATGTTACCAAGATATGCCTGCTTATGATACGGCAGACAATAATAATTTCTGTTTCTGAAAATTACCTCTTCATCGAAGCAATACGTTCCTCAAGCGATCTGATCCTGGTTTCGGCATCGGCTCTTTTACGGTTTTCAAGCTCAATCACCTTGGCCGGAGCCTGATTCACAAATTTTTCATTATTCAGCTTCTTCATCACCGATTCAAGAAAACCCTTTGTGTAACTAAGTTCTTCTTTAAGTTTGGCCAGTTCTTCTTCGTGATTATGTTTGTCTCCCAACGGGATATAATACTCAGCATCAGCCGTGATAAAACTTACTGCCCCTTCGACCTTTTCCGCGATCACCTGAATAGATTCAAGGTTACCGAGTTTGATAATCACGGCCTCAAAATCGTTCGAATAACTGATAGGTTTAACGCAAAGCTTAAGTGGCTGCTTCATGGGTATTTGGTTTTCCACCCTTGTATTCCTGATAAAAGTCACCACTTCTTTAACATGTTCGAAAAGTTTAAGCTTTTCCTTGTCAACAGGCTTAACCGAAGGAGATTTTTCGTACATGAGCGTATAGCCCTGGGGCCTTTCCTTGAGATAGTGCCATATTTCTTCGGAAATGAAAGGTACAAAAGGATGCAGCACCCTGAGCAATACTTCGAACATTTCGATGGTTGCCTGGTAAGTCCGATGATCGAGCGGCTTTTGGTATTCAGGCTTGATCATTTCGAGATACCACGAGGAAAATTCATCCCAGAATAACTTGTAGGCTATCATCAGCGCTTCCGAAATGCGGTATTGTTTGAAAGCCTCCTCGATTTCGTAAACGCCCTGCTTTAGTCGCTCGTAAAACCATATAATTGCCATTTCAGCGGCCATGGCAGGTTTGGCATCGCCATCAATCTGCCACGATTTCACCAACCGGAAAGCGTTCCACATTTTGTTCGTAAAGTTACGACCTTGTTCGGACAGACTTTCGTCAAACAGCAGGTCGTTTCCGGCAGGTGAGCAAAGCAACATACCTACGCGAACACCATCGGCGCTGTACTTCTCGATAAGGCGCAGCGGATCAGGAGAATTTCCGAGCGATTTCGACATCTTACGGCGTTTGGTATCCCTTACTATTCCGGTTAGATAAACGTTTTTGAAGGGTTTTTCGTTCCGGTATTCATAACCTGCCATAATCATCCGTGCCACCCAGAAAAAGAGTATTTCAGGCGCGGTAATCAGGTCATCGGTGGGATAGTAGTAATTGATATCCGTATTACCGGGATTTCTGATTCCATCGAATACAGAAATGGGCCATAGCCACGATGAAAACCAGGTGTCGAGCACATCTTCGTCCTGCCTGAGATCGCCGGCCTGGAGTTTATTGTTACGGCTTTTTTCCCGGGCAAGTTCAACGGCTTTTTCAATGTTTTCGGCCACCACATATTCGTTGCTATTACCAATGTAATAGGCCGGAATTCGCTGCCCCCACCATAACTGCCGCGAAATACACCAATCCCTTACGTTCTCCATCCAGTTGCGGTAGGAATTTTTAAATTTTGAGGGATATAACACAATATCATCATTCATCACATGTTCGAGAGCCGGTTGGGCCAGATCCTTCATCCGTAGAAACCACTGCATGGATAGCCGGGGCTCAATAACCGCATCTGTACGCTCAGAATAACCGATCTTGTTCACGTAATCTTCGACTTTTGCCAGCAACCCATCCTCCTCCAGCTTTTTGACTGCCAAATCACGGGCCTTAAACCGGTCGATGCCGACAAAAATAAGAGCCTTATCACTTAATGTACCATCCTCGTTAAAAATATCGATACTTTCGAGATTATGCCTGATGCCAATTTCATAGTCGTTAATATCATGCGCCGGCGTTATTTTCAGGCACCCGGTACCAAATTCCATGTCAACGTAACTGTCCTCTATGATGGGAACAACCCGGTTAACCAGCGGAACGATAACCTTTTTGCCGGCCAGGTGCCTGTAACGTGGATCCGCAGGATTCACACATACAGCTGTATCCCCCAGAATGGTCTCAGGCCGTGTTGTGGCAATGGTAACAAACCCATCCTCGCCCTGGATGGGGTATTTCACATGGTAAAGTTTCGATTTGACTTCACGGTAAATGACTTCCTCATCCGAAACGGCAGTTTTTGCCTGCGGATCCCAGTTCACCATGCGGACTCCCCTGTAAATCAATCCCTTGTTGAATAAATCCACAAAAACGTGGATGACGCTTTCCGACATTTCATCATCCATGGTGAATTTGGTACGGTCCCAGTCACACGAAGCCCCCAGCTTTTTCAACTGTTCCAGTATAATATCGCCATGCTTATGCCGCCATTCCCATGCATGCTCGAGAAATTGCTCACGACTAAGCGTTTTCTTATCAATGCCTTCGCTTTTTAATTTGGCAACCACCCTGGCTTCGGTAGCAATGGAGGCATGGTCGGTACCTGGCACCCAGCATGCGTTTTTACCCTGCATACGGGCACGCCTTACCAAAATATCCTGAATGGTATTGTTAAGCATATGTCCCATGTGCAAAACACCGGTAACATTTGGAGGGGGTATGACTATGGTGTAAGGAACCCGGTTGTCAGGGACCGATTTAAAAAAGTCCTTGTCCATCCAATATTTATACCACTTGTCTTCAACCAACCCCGGATTGTATTTGCTGGGAATTTCCATTTTCAGATATTTTACTGTTACAGTATTATTAAATCATGCAAAAATAGAATTTTTCGGCGATTAACCGGCAGTGCTGTTCAATATCATCAACAGGGGAAACCCACGCTTAAGGTTTTTATAATGAAATTTGTACTACAATCACCAAAAACTATTATTTTTGTCAATGGTTTGTATAAAAATGTACAATGAAAAAGTTAATTGCCGTTTTCAGTCTGGCTGCCTTATTCTCAGCCTTTAGTTGTTCGCAGAACCCTTCTTCCAACAAGCACGAAGGTGCGGCCATTGAATTTGAAAAAACAGAGCATGATTTCGGCGCTATCCCTTACAAAGGAGATGGAAGTTATGAGTTTGTCTTTAAAAGCACCGGTAAATCACCGGTTGTTCTTTCAAATGTACGTTCTTCGTGTGGCTGTACCGTCCCTGAATGGCCCAAAGAGCCTATCAAAAAAGGTGAAACAGGAAAGATCAAAGTTACCTACAATACCCGTCTGATTGGCAGTTTTGCTAAATCTATCACGGTTTACACCAATGCCAGCGAGGCACCTATTGTACTCATAATAAAAGGAAAAGTAGAATCTGACAAAAAGCCTGTGGCGGATGCGCCTGCGGCGCTGTAATAGTATTTCACCAGGTATAAACCTGTGCAGGCAAAGCCCGTGCAGGCATTCATTCCTTTCCAGAACCATTTCATCACACTTTTTATACTGAAATATCCATGCCCGAAATTTCCAGAAGAGGACAGTTGATGCCCAATTCGCCTATTCGTAAACTGGTACCCCTGGCTGAAGAAGCCAGCATGCGGGGCTGCAAGGTATACCGGTTGAATATTGGACAGCCCGATCTGATGACTTCACCCAATGCACTTGAAGCCATCCGTAATATAAATACAAAGGTTATTGAATACGGCCACAGTGCCGGTAACGAATCGCTGCGGCGTAAATTTGCGGAATTCTATCGTAAAATAGGTGTAGAGCTGACCTACCAGGATATTCTTATTACAACAGGTGGATCAGAAGCCATTACCTTATCTTTGCTTACATGCTTAAATGCAGGTGATGAGATAATTGTACCCGAGCCCTTTTACGCCAATTATTTCAGTTTTGCCACTGCCGCCGATGTTAAAGTCATACCGGTGAATGCCTCCATCGAAAACGGCTTTGCCCTCCCTCCCATCAGTGAATTCGAGAAAAAAATCACCCCGCATACCCGGGCCATTATTATTTGCAACCCCAATAATCCCACAGGATACCTGTATTCGTGGCACGAACTCGAGCAAATAAGAGACCTGGTAGTCAAGCACAATCTTTTCTTTATCTGCGACGAAGTATACCGTGAACTTTGTTACGACGGTAACGCCGTGAAGTCGGCCATGTTGCTCGAAGGCATTGACAACAACCTGATTCTCATCGATTCTGTTTCCAAGCGATACAGTGCCACAGGACTCCGGGTAGGTGTGATGGCCTCACGGAATCATGAATTACTAAACACTGCATTGAAATTTTGCCAGGCCAGGCTTTGTCCCCCCAATATTGGCCAGCTTGCCGCTGAAGCAGCACTTGATTCACCACCCGAATACGCCGAGTATATTTTCAACTCCTTCCTGGAGCGGAGAAATTTTCTGGTGAAGGCACTCAATGACATTCCCGGTATTTTTTGTCCGGTTCCCAAAGGGGCTTTTTATACCATGGTAAGGCTTCCGGTTGACGATGCCGAAAAATTTGCCATGTGGATGCTGCAAGAATTCGAATACAACAAGCAAACCGTTATGC
>JAFGVG010000056.1 GCA_016938095.1 Bacteroidales bacterium | reverse complement strand
TCAACTGCTGTTAAAATCCGAAAACGATAAAGCGCTCCTTAACTGGCTGACCATGTTTGCAGAATCGCTTATTGAAAAAGGCGACCACTGGAATTTCAAAAAAAGTATTCATCAGCTTGGGATGGAAATTTTTAATGAAAAATTCCGCTTCATCGATGAAAAATCGCTTTCATTAATTGCAAACCGGAATTTTCTGAACGAATACAAATCAACACTGATTGCACTCAGCCGGAATATTGAATCTGAAAGCAGAACATATGGCGTAAAAGCGACCTCGGTTATTGGAAATTATGGATTTACCATTGATGATTTCAGCAACAAGGAACGTGGCCCGGCCGGATTTCTGGAGAAGCTGTCCACATTGCCATTGAAAGAGCCCAATACAACAGCACGAAACGCAACAGAAGATCCAAAGAAATGGTTTACGGCCGGTTCGTCCAAAAAAAACCTGATCAGCCAGGTGGCACAGCAGGAATTAATGCCGTTGATGCAACAATATATTGCTTTTTATGAGGCCAACAGTTGCCGTTATTATACCGCCCTGGCCATACTAAAAAACCTTTATACGTTGGGAATTCTTACCGATCTTTCGCAATTGGCCGCAGCGTGGTGTGCCGACAACAATGCCTTTCTGCTTGCCGAAGCGCCCGGGTTTTTACGAAAAATAATCGATGGCAACGATACACCTTTTATATATGAGAAAGCAGGTTGCTGGTACCATCATTTTATGATCGATGAATTCCAGGACACTTCACAATTGCAATGGCTTAATTTCAAACCCCTGATCAGCAACAGTCTTTCACAAGGATTTGACAACCTGGCTGTAGGTGACGCCAAACAATCGATTTACCGTTGGCGCAACAGTAACTGGGAAATTTTGGAATACCAGATCCACAACGATTTTGCCGGTGCCGTTCAGGCCGTAACCCTAAATGAGAACTGGCGGTCGCTTGATAATATCATCGCCTTCAACAATCGATTTTTTTCCGATACCGCAAACATCATACGCGAGGAGTTCAACCGTACTTCGGCACAACTGCCGGCCGACGAACAACTTAAGTTGAGTGAAACCATCAGTCGTTTGTATGGCAATAGTTCGCAACAACCCGGCGATCGCACAAAAAAAGGCGGATTGGTGCAGGTTGAATATATCCAGCAGGAGGAAGAATTGGCTTATACCGATGCAGTATGCCTCAAAATAGCAGATCTCCTATGCCAACTGCAGGATAAAGGATACCGTTTAAGCGATATTGCACTGCTCACCCGCACCAACCGCGAAGCCAAATTGCTTGCTGATTTTTTGTTACAGCAAAGCCTTGACAAGGCCGGATCGGGCTATCGATTTGATGTAATTTCTGACGAAGCGCTCCGACTGGGTAGTTCGCTGGTGGTAAATACCCTGGTTGCACTGCTGCAATATCTGTTAAATAACACCGACCGAACCAACAATTACCTGTTACAGGCCATGCTGGAAAATTACCTGATGGCAGAAAAACCCGACAGGAAATGGCTGAATCCGGACAACACAGTAAGCGGCAAAATGTCAAATGAATCGTGGTTACCCAAGGATTTTCTGGAGCTTGCTGCATCATCCGGGGCATATACCCTGTTGGAAATTGTTGAGCGAACCATAAAAATATTCCATTTCGAAAACTTCACCGGGGAAATGGTTTACCTGCAAGCGTTTCGCGACCTGGTAATGCGTTATACCCAACAACACGGTGGCGATTTATCGCGCTTTCTCGATTTCTGGAACGAGACAGGTAAGGAAGTGCCCGTGTCAGCGCCGGCCAGTCAGGATGCCATTCGCATACTCACGCTGCACAAATCGAAAGGTTTGGAATTTAAAGTGACCATCATCCCCTTTTGCAATTGGGAACTTGTTTCCCATGGGAAGTCATTTATTTGGTGCAAACCCATTGGCGAACCGTTTGACAAGCTTCCGGCCTTACCGCTTCAGTTTGGTGTACCGTTAAAGCATACCCTTTTTGCTGCCGATTACCATACAGAATATTACCGGCAACTGATAGATAATATTAACCTTTTGTATGTAGCCTTTACCAGGGCCAGGGAGGCTATGTTTATCTATGCAAAACCCCGGAAGGACGATCAGTTAAAAACCATTTCGGATGTGCTGGTGAGGGTGTTAGGAAATTCCAACCATACCGAAGGCTTTATCACCACACAGGTCAATGCAGAAAAACCACAGGAATCTGTTCCGGTGATCCCGGAATCTGCAACACCGGTTAATATCGTAAACCGGCTTCGTATTGCTTTTCAGGGAAAATTAATGATCGATCCTCAGGCAAACAAACCTTCACGTCCTGTAAATGAAGGCCGCTTGCTTCATGCTATTTTCACAAACATAAAATATGCCGGGGATGCCTCCGCGGCAATGGAACGTGCCGTTTTGTCCGGCCTGATCACCGTTATAGAACAATCCAGGTACGCTGATTTCATTCAACAAGCACTGAAGAACGAGCAGGTTGCCGATTGGTATAAAACGGACTGGAAAATCATCAACGAGGCAGAAATTGTTATGCCCGGAGGTTCAACCCGGCGACCCGACAGGGTGATGACACGGAATAATACCACAGTGGTTGTGGATTACAAATTCGGAGCGCTGGAAAATCCGGCATACGAAAAACAGGTAAGGGATTATGCCCGTTTACTAACGGAAATGGGCTACCGAAATGTTACCGGATATCTATGGTACGTTACGTTGAGCAAAATTATTGCCTGTTAAGTATACAATGTATAAAGAATTATACTGGTTGTATATAATGCTTTCCCTGCCATGAGTTTTTTTGTTCAAGCAACGTTTCAAATTCCTTCAGCAACTGGTCATAACGCGGCCCCCAGGGCTGCTGCAAAGCAAACCGTGGTGGTGTTTCGCCGGCAATGCGCTCAACAACAATCCGGGGATTCAAAAGTTCGATATATTCAACCATCAGGTTCAGATATTCAGCTTTTTCAAACAGGTGAAAGGCTGCCGGATCAGTCAGATATTCTTCAGCCATGCGTGTGCCGTTGAACAGTTGCAACTGATGAAACTTGACACTTGTTAAAGGAAGGCGCGACAGGATGCTTGCAC
>JAFGVG010000384.1 GCA_016938095.1 Bacteroidales bacterium | reverse complement strand
CAAGAAGAAGATTGCCTCACTGAATGCCCAGCTAAAAAATTCCGGTGTAAAAATAGCCAGCTTACAGGCAAGAGTGGATACGCTTGGCGCCCAGATTGCCCAGCGCGATATGGAAATAGTCAATTTGCGTACTGAGTTGGTTGACCGTGATTTTGAAATTGGTCAACTTCACCAGAAAATGGATACCCTGAGTACGGTGCTCGCCAGCAGGGAGCAGACCATTGGTCTGCAAACCGATGAAATCAACAAGGCTTTTGTAGTTTCAGGCACCTATAAAGACCTGAAAGAAAAAGGTCTGTTGATAAAAGAAGGAGGCGTGCTTGGTCTGGGTAAAAAAGAGGCGCTGCAGGAAAACAGTCTCAACGACAACCTGTTTACGCGTATTGATATTAGCAAAACCCTCACCATTCCCGTAAACTCCAAATCGGCAAAGCTGGTAACCGAGCATCCTACTAATTCTTATGAGATGGTAAAAGACGACGAGGATATGATTGCCTACATAGAAATCAAAGATCCGTCAGCATTCTGGAAAATATCCAGGTATGCAGTGGTGGAGGTAAAATAAGAAGTACACATCAACAGCTTTCCTACTGACATAGCTAAACCAACTTCTAACCAATTACTTCTGCTGTTGCCGTGGACCGACCGTTAAGGAAATGATCAGGGTCGGTCCATTTTCATTTTAAATACGCACAACTAAACAGAAATTCTGCGAACCATTGTTAAACTGAAATTGTTATTGACCTGGTGACCATTGGTACCCGATGGTTGCATTTTAATGCATACATCCAATTAATGCGGCCTTATGTATCAACCATCGCACCTGATCATTGCCGACACGCAGGTTTTAATTGTTGAGGGATTGAAAGTCCTTTTAAATAAAGTATTCGGCACCATCAGTCAGGTTACCTCAATGGCCGAACTTAAACAATTATTGCAGTATAACCCCGACAGCCTGCTGATAATAGACAATGCATCACCAGACCTGGGTGGGCTTGAAAATCTGATTGCTCTCCGGAAAGCATACCCTGCAGCAGGCATCATCGTTCTCTCGAATCATTTCAATCAGGCAGTCATAGTTGAATTGAGCCATGCAGGGATAAGCCATGTCCTTCACAAATCAGCTGATGAGGAAGAACTTACGGCATGCATTGAAGCAGTTAAAAGGGGTCGCAGGTATTACGCTTCATACGTATTGGATATCATGATGGGAAAAGAAAGCAATAGAGGCGTGAGTCGTGAGGGTGCCACTTTAACCCATGCCGAGACCGAAATTGTCAGACTGATTGCTGAAGGACTAACCAACAAGCAAATTGCACAACGAAAAACACTGAGCATACATACCATTATGACCCACCGGAAAAACATCCTGCGTAAGCTTGGGGTGTCCAGTGCTTCTGAACTCGTCATGACAGCCATTAGAAGAGGCTGGGTTGATGTGATCGATTACCAGATCTGACCTACCCTATGCAGGGTATATAAAATACCGGATCAAGGGTATTTTACAGTCTATCAAATACTTGCAACTTTGTGTCATCATTAAATCTGACAACCATGACACGAATTGCGAAAAAACTTACTGACCTCATAGGCAACACGCCGATGCTTGAACTGGCCAGTTTTTCCCGGTATCACCGGGTATCAGCCACCATCATTGCCAAACTCGAATATTTTAATCCTGCCGGCAGCGTTAAAGACCGTATTGGGTTTGCCATGATTGAAGCGGCCGAAAAGCAGGGGGCGATAAACAAAAATACCATAATTATAGAACCTACCAGTGGAAATACCGGAATAGCGCTTGCCTTTGTGGCGGCCTCAAAAGGTTATAAACTGGTGCTTACCATGCCCGAGACTTTCAGCATAGAACGCAGAAACCTGGTGAAAGCGCTTGGGGCACAACTGGTGTTGACTCCGGGAGCCGAAGGCATGGGAGGCGCAATCCGAAGGGCGCGCGAATTGCATGCTTCTATTCCCAATTCATTTATTCCCCTACAGTTCAGCAATCCGGCAAACCCTGCTATTCACCGGAAAACCACTGCCGAAGAAATCTGGCGGGATACCAACGGTAATGTCGACATTTTTGTCAGCGGCATAGGAACAGGCGGAACCATTACTGGTGTGGGAGAGTTTTTGAAGGAGCATAACCCTGCGGCAAAAATAATTGCCGTTGAACCGGCCGAATCGCCGGTACTTTCCGGTGGGCAAAAGGGGCCTCACAAAATCCAAGGCATTGGTGCCGGCTTTGTGCCAGAAATACTGAATCTTTCCATAATTGATGAAATCATAACTGTAAGCAATGATGATGCCTTTGAAACGAGCCGGTTTCTTGCCCGCTCAGAGGGCCTGTTGGTAGGGATATCGTCGGGGGCTGCTGCCTGGGCAGCGCTACAAATATCCCTCAGAAAAAACAACCAGGATAAAAACATTGTGGTGATATTACCTGATACCGGTGAACGTTACCTCTCCACCCCACTCTATCAATTCGATGAAGATATTAAAGCTGATTTACAGCAGGCTTTAGAAACCCTGTAGTGTGATATCCGGGGTAATGCCTTAAAGCCGTTTCCCTGGCCAGGGAATTTTGGTATAATTGCTAAAACCTTGGCCAGGGGATAGGTTATTATCCCAGGGTTGCCGGCATCATT
>JAFGVG010000383.1 GCA_016938095.1 Bacteroidales bacterium | reverse complement strand
TTAACTTCGTTGAGCTTCGCTTCGCTTCGGTTGCTTTACTACGTACCAATGCAATATTGTTGTCATTTTTGCATTATGCCCCGTTTTTCGGGGTGACCTCTCGCAATGACGTGGACAAGACTTTATACACAGCCTCTGCAGATTTCAAAAAAAAATCGTAATTTGGAATGCCTTTAGCATCCTTAATTACGACCCCTATGAAACGCAGAAACTTTCTTAAAAAAACCATTCTGACAGGTACCGGCATAATAGCCATACCAACCATTGTACCCTCGTCGGTATTTGGTAAAAATGCCCCCTCCAACCGCATTTTGATTGGCGCTATTGGTACAGGACGGATTTCGCGCGGTCACGATATGCCAGGCGTCATGCAGGACGACCAGGCCAGGATAGTGGCAGTTTGTGACGTTGACATCAAACGCGCCAATGAAGCCCGGATATTCGTAGAAACGGCTTATGCCGCGAAAAATATCAGTCAGTCACCCCAGGTTTACCAAAACTATCTCGAACTGCTCGAAAACAAAGACCTGGATGCTGTGTTGATCAGCACACCCGACCATTGGCATGCCAAACCTGTTATTGATGCCGCCTACGCAGGAAAGAATATTTACGTCCAAAAACCATTTTCCTATACACTGCGCGAAGGAAGGCTTATGAGTGATGCCATTGCCAAAACAGGACGGATTCTGCAGATTGGAACCCAGCAGCGATCGATGGAACAATTCAGGTTTGCTTGTGAACTGGTCAGGAACGGCCGGATTGGTGAATTGAAAAAGATAAAAATTGGTCTGCCCATTGATCCGGCAGGTTCCGAAGAACCTGAGATGCCCATACCCCCTAACCTTAATTACGATATGTGGTTAGGTTCAACACCGTATGTGTATTATACCGAAAACAGAGTACATCCCCAGGAAGGCTATGACAGGCCGGGATGGCTGAGATGTGAGCCTTACTGCCTGGGTATGATAACCGGTTGGGGTGTTCACCATGTAGACATTGCCCATTGGGCAATGGACACAGAGCTTACCGGGCCCGTTGAAATTGAAGGTACAGCGGTATATCCCACCAGCGGATTGTGGTCAGTTCATGGGAAATACCGCGTACAGGCCAGGTATGCCAACGGCGTTCAACTGGAAATATGCGATGAATTCCCAAATGGGGTGCGCTTTGAAGGCAGTGAAGGATGGATATTTGTTACACGTGGCAATTATGCCGCCACCTCAAGCGATCCAACCGTACCTTCGGATGAGAAACCCCTTCAGGCAAGCAATCCTGCCATACTCACATCGACTATCGGTGCCAACGAGATTCACCTTACCCAATCCGCCGATCATCACCTGAACTGGCTTAACAGCATACGTACAGGAAAACCCAATATCAGCCCGGCTGAAGTCGGACACCGCTCAACCAGCGTATGTATACTCAGCCACATTGCCATGAAACTAAAACGCCCTTTGCATTGGGACCCCAAAGCCGAACAATTCAGGGACGACAAAGAGGCAAACTCAATGCTATCGCGCCCGGAACGCGAACCTTACCAAATAACGCCTAAATAAAACCATCATGTTGAATACCAAACTGATAAAAAACGTTTTCCTGCTGCTGTTGCTAATCCCCGGTACCATGCTTTCTGCACAAACCATTGCCAGGCTGACGGTTCATGCCGGAACCCACAACCGCATTCATACACCTGTTTCCATATCACTGGACCCGATGACCACCCTGCCTGGTGAAAAACTGCGCCTCGAGGAAATTTCCGCTACCGGTCGGCATCCGGTTGTTTTTCAGGTTGAAACCGGATACGAAAGGAAACTCTGGTGGATTGTTACCGGTGAACTGAAAGCCGGCGGGACCCGCACCTATGAACTGTCGCAGGGCATACCTCATACCGCCCAAAAGATGGTTACAGGAGAAAACAATGGCGAATCGCTGGTGATGCGTGTTAACAATCAACAGGTGCTGCAGTATAATCACCGTACCGTATATCCGCCCAAAGGAATTGACACGGCCTATCGTCGCAGCGGGTTCATTCATCCCCTGTGGTCGCCACAGGGAGCTATTCTCACCAGCATCCAGCCAAAGGATCATTATCACCATTACGGCTTCTGGAATCCCTGGACTCATACCTTATTTGAAGGAAAGGAATTTGATTTCTGGAACCTGGCGCGTAAACAGGGCACCGTTAAATTCAACTCGTTTGCCTCTGTCGTGGAAGGACCCGTATTTGGCAGTTTTAAAGCATTGCAGGACCATGTGATATACCCCGATTCGGCACCGAGGACAATCATGAATGAATTATGGGATGTAAGGGTTTACAATATTCCTGCGGATTATTTCCTTTGGGACTTTACTTCAACCCTTAACCTTGCTGCTGCCAGTCCCCTTACCATTAAAGAATACCGCTATGCCGGTCTGGGCATGCGTGCTACACCGGAATGGACAAATACCAACAGCCATGCACTCACCTCCGAGGGAAAAACACGCGCCGATGCTGACGGATCAGTGGCAAGATGGTGCTTTATCAACGGCGAAACAGCAAAGGGCATGGCCGGCATACTTTTCATGAGCTATCCGGCTAATTATAATCACCCCGAACCCATCCGCATGTGGCCGGCAGATGCCAACAACGGCAGGGGCGATGTGTTTTTCAATTTCTGTCCCACCAAAAATACCGACTGGAAGCTGAACCCCGGTAACGACTATGCCTTAAAATACCGTATGCTTGTTTTTACAGGCGAAATAACCCGGGAAACAGCTGAAGCAGCCTGGATTGATTTTGCTTTCCCGCCGGAAGTGACCATTCAGCAATAACATTTTAACAATTATACAATTACATACGAGATGAAACAAATAATCTTACTTCTCACAGCCTTAATACCAGGTCTTATGATCACCAGCTGTTCGCAAGAAAAAAAGGAACCCGAACCCAGTATCAGGTTGATAACACTTGACCCGGGACATTTTCACGCCGCGCTGATCCAGAAGTCGATGTACAGCGAAATTGACTCCAATGTTTTTGTGTTTGCGCCTGCCGGTGAGGAACTGGAAGAACATCTCAAAAGGATTGAACTCTACAATATGCACCCCGATAATCCCACGCGCTGGAATGAGATTGTTTATCAGGGAGCAGGTTACTTTGAAACCCTGCTGGAAAATAGCCCGGGTAACCTGGTTATCCTGGCAGGCAATAACCTAAAAAAACCCGGATACATTAAGGGTTGTATTGACGAAGGCATGCACGTGCTGGCCGATAAACCCATGGCCATTAACAGCCATAGTTTCGAATTGCTGAAAGAATCATTTGATGCAGCCGACAGGAACAAGGTGCTTTTGTATGATATCATGACCGAAAGAAGCGAGATCACTACGCTGCTTCAGCGCGAATTATCCATGGACACCCTGCTGTTTGGGAAGCTGGTTAACGGAACACCTGAAAACCCGGCCGTGACAAAAGAGAGCGTCCATCATTTTTTCAAATACGTATCGGGATCCCCCCTGAAACGTCCGGCCTGGTTTTTCGATGTAAGGCAGCAGGGCGAAGGCATTGCCGATGTTACCACGCATCTGATCGATCTCATCCATTGGGAGTGTTTTCCCGATACCCCCATTCACTATCTTAAGGATATTCAAATGATCACTGCACGGCATTGGCCAACCGCCCTTACCCCTGCACAGTTCAGGGAAGTCACCGGTAAAGAGGCCTACCCCGATTTCCTGAAAAGAGATGTAAAAGACTCCTTGCTGAACGTATACGCCAATGGTGAAATTTATTACAAGGTGAAAGGTGTTACCGCCAAGGTATCGGTGGTGTGGAATTACCAGGCACCGGAAGGAACAGGCGACACCCATTATTCGATTATGCGTGGTACAAAGGCCAACCTTGTGATCAGGCAAGGTAAAGAACAGCAATATAAACCGGCACTGTATGTCGAGCCCTTGCCAGACGCTGATGAAACACAATTTATTTCATCGCTGGAGAGGGCAGTAAACAACGTGAAATTGCGTTATCCCGGCCTGGAATTGAAAAAGGTTCCAACAGGCTGGGAAGTACTGATACCCGAAAGCTATAAAGTTGGCCACGAAGCCCACTTTGCCGAGGTTACCCAACGATTCCTGCAATATATTAAAGCAGGCAAATTACCCGATTGGGAAGTGCCCAACATGCTTGCCAAGTATTACATCATTGCAAGGGCAGTGGAAATGGCCAATAGACAACCTGCAAAATGATAATTTAAATTTTCCTATATATGAGAACAGTTCTTCTATTGGCACTCCTCTGCGGAAGCCTGAAAGCACAGGAATTCCAGATACCGTTATACAGCGGCAGCATCCCCAATGCCAATACGGTGATTATTGATGAAAAAACAGCCATTTCAGATGTTAAACGCATCAGCCATGTTCAGGTCCCCGACATAGCGGTTTACCTGCCGAGCAACCGGTTTGCCACCGGACAGGCCGTGGTTATCTGCCCGGGAGGCGGATACCATATTCTGGCATACGACCTTGAAGGTACCGATATTGCACGTTACCTCAATTCCATTGGTGTAGCAGCCATTGTGCTGAAATACCGCCTGCCCGTATACGGCAATACGGTAGAATCGCATAAGGTTCCGTTGATGGATGCACAGCGGGCCATGCGACTGGTCAGGTACAATGCCAAAAAATGGCATATCAACCCCGAGATGATAGGCATTATGGGATTTTCCGCAGGCGGTCACCTGGCATCCACACTGGGCACCCATTTCGATTACGGCAACCCAAACGCTGCTGATTCGGTGGAGCAGATAAGTTGCCGGCCGGATTTTATGGTGCTCATGTACCCGGTCATTTCATTCGCCGATGGCATAACACACCTGGG
>JAFGVG010000382.1 GCA_016938095.1 Bacteroidales bacterium | reverse complement strand
GGAACCTTCAGATCGAGTGTAATATTGGTAAACGGCGTTTGGAATCCTACCCGTGTAGGGACGTTTATGTTGAACATAAACTCCTGCAGGGCCTGTTTTGCCTGTTTAAATGTTAGCCCGTCATACCGGATAAAGGGAGCCAGCAGCGTATCGAAGTTGGAAAATGCCTGCGCTCCGGCAGCTTCGCCCTGCATGGTATAGAAAAAATTGACAATCTGGCCCAGGATGGTGCGAAAATGTTTGGCCGGGGCACTTTCAATTTTTCCGGTAACGCCAATGAAGCCTGAAAGTAACAAATCCTCCAGGTCCCAACCTACGCAGTAAACACTTAAAAAACCCAGGTCGTGAATGTGAAACCGGCCTGATTCATAAGCTTGTCTGACTTCATCTGAATAAATACGCCTGAGCCAGTATTGCGAGCTGACAATGGTGGCAATATGCTGGTTCAGGCCCTGCAATGAATACGATGAGTTAGCGCTTTCACGGATGCGCCAGTCGTCCACATCGAGGTATTTCTCCACAATATCGAGGTTTGAAAAAAGCTCCCTGGTATTGCGCAGGTTTTCGTGTTGCTTGCGGTAAAGTATGTAAGCTTTGGCAACATCAAAAAGCCTGTTGTTAAACAATACCTTTTCCACTACATCCTGTACGTCTTCTACTCCGGGCGTGTAATTCACCTTTTCGAACAACCCCAGGGTTTTTAATACATCAAGCATCAGATCTTCGGCCAATTGCCGGTCGGGCTTGCCTGCTGCCCTAAGCGCTTTGAAGATGGCAAAGGTTATTTTGCCGGCTTCAAAGGGTACAATACGCCCGTCGCGTTTACAAATCTGCAGGTCTTTTAGTGCTCCATTAATGTCCATAGTTAATAGTTTTAGGTTGATTAACTGTTAATGGTAGCCTGGCAGTAGAAAAATGAAAAATAAAGAAGGTAAGCATCTTTACCCTTCGCCTTTCACCCGAAAGCTACGAATTATATTGCAGGCAGGTCTTCTGGCTTGTCCCGTTCCGGCGGCCTTCCCATCCCGACAAGTCGGGACAGTGGCAAAAGGTTGCCGAAACAACAACATGGACTCACAGCTACGGGGATAGCTCCTGAATTTTTGCCCGGGTTGCATAACCGCTGGCAAATCACAGGATTCCCTATTAATCCAATTTCCTGAAGAATCAGGAATGGAACCTGCAAATGGTCATGACAAATGTATAAACTTATGTGGTTTTAAACCATGATATCGATAGGGCTTTTATAAACAATATGATGTTGATATTTTTTTAGCTGTTAGCTATGAGCTACGAGCTGTTAGCTATAAGCCGTTGGCTTTTAGCTATTAGCTGTTAGCCCTGCAAGCGCTGCCGCTCCGGCAGGCAGGCATTAGCTGTTAGCCGTTAGCTCTGCCTGCGCTGCAGATCAGATGGGTGGTAGACATAGATTATGTGTGAATACCTTGTCCTGTAAGTGTCCCGGTTGTAATATTCTTACAGCTGTAGCAATAATACTGGTTTTGGATGAATACGGTTCTCGATTGCATGACGCTTTCGCCGCACCCGGCACATATCACACTCTCGTGAACAGGGGCATAGGCAGGAATGGTAACATTCACTTCCGATACTGCGAAAAGTTCATTAAAAGGGATGCTCAGTGTGCCAAATGCTCTTTCAAGTGAAGCTTTTTTATAGGCGATCATTAATTCCGGATCGTGGTTTTTTTCATCTACCACTTGCCGGTAAAGGGTATAGAAATCCGGAAAAGCCTTTCGGAGCGCTTCCTGCGATTCGTGCCGGGAACATATTCTGATGCCTTTCCCATCTCTTCGGGTAAGTGTGAAAGCGGTTTTACCAAGATCTTTGAAAATAAGCGCATTGTTTCCAAAAGAACAACCCGTGACAAATTGTACGCCATCGGAGAAGCAGTTATTGGTTTCGGTAATGGCCAGCAGGTCTTCCATGCCATCGGAATCGGTTTTCATCTCTTGCATAGCGTAAGTTGCAGCCATAACCCCCATGGCCAAACCGGGACAGAAGTGTCCATGAAGCTGCCCGGCTTTTATCATGAGTGCTTTGGTGTTTCCGGCCACAATGTTGTTACGGATATCAATGCGTGGAACCGACAGCAACATGGCGGTGTGGACTGCGCTTGTTTCTGACTCCATTGCAAAAAGCGAAGTGTCGGTGCATTTGATATCCAACACGGGTGTTTCGTTAAGGGCATCCAGTCCTTCTACAATCAATGTGTTTGCCTTTCGTTCCAACAGCTTAACAGTGGTGACGCCAATACCGTTGGGACGGTGCGGGCTTCTCGAAGCAAAAACCCCGCGGACCTCTCCGCTATGAGTCGGTCCCTGAAAGGAATACCCTTCTGACTTGTGGAAGTAAAAAACAATATCGAGATACCCGCAATGCTCAATTTTAAAAAGGCCTCCGGCATATTCATCATAAATTTCAATAACGCTGGGCTTGCTTTTTATCTCGTGGAAGCTGGTAGCATTGTCAAACCCATTGATAACCTTGCCAATGGGGTTAAAATTGTTCATTTCCATGGTTTTAGTGACTAATTGTTACGGATATCAATTTTTCAAATCTTTAATGCAATATCACCCATTTGTGCCTTCCGGAAGGCCGTCGGGTACAATATATATATGATTTCCGTTTTGCAGGATATGCACTTTGATACCATAAAGCCTTTCGATATTTTCCTGGTTCACGATTTCCTTTCCGCCCTGCGCAAAAATCCGTCCTTCTTTCAACATCATTAGACTGCCGGCATACCTGGCTGCTATGTTAATATCATGGATGGCTATAATAACGGTTAAACCCTTTTCGGAAAGCTTTTTGAGCAACTCCATCACCTCAATCTGGTGGCGTAAATCGAGGTTGGCGGTCGGTTCATCAAGCAAAAGCACATCGGGTTCCTGGGCAAGTGCCCTGGCAATGAATACAGTTTGCTGCTGTCCTCCGCTCAGCTTACTGACATCTTTCATCGAAAGGTTTTCCAGGTGTAGGGCTTTGATAACCTGGGCAGTGACTTCGAGATCGTTTGCGGCAGGTTTCCAGTTGATGTATGGCTTCCTGCCCAGTAAAACGGTGTCAAACACCGTGAGCGGAAGGTTGCGGGGTTCGTTTTGCGGCACATAGCCCATATGTCTGGCGAGTGTTTCGGGACGAATCGACGGCAAGGTTTG
>JAFGVG010000381.1 GCA_016938095.1 Bacteroidales bacterium | reverse complement strand
TCAAAGGAGTATAACTTGCCTGCCGTATTAAGCAATGCAACACCAAACACCTTTATATATAATGTTAGTTGTTCAGATGTTGCGGTTTCCGTTGCCTGAGACGGCAGGCGGTTTAAATTGCAGGCCTTTTACAGGTCTAGTAAAGTAAATTTGCCGGTATAATCGCCATCTTTTAGAAGCTGCGTGGTAAATTCGGAAGGAGTTACGTGCAAATAATGTTTGAATGTGTTAATGAGGTGTGAGGCATCGTAATAACCATGTTGGAGGGCAATGGAAAGCAAATCGTTTTTTGCGGGATTTACCATGTCGGTACAAACGCTGTTCAAACGCATTATCTCGGCATATTGCTTGGGGGTTACCCCCACCTGAATTCTAAAACGCCTGCTGAAAGTACGTACAGACATGCCAGCCATACCGGCCAGCGACTGTATGGATACGTTACCCTTGCATGACTTAATGTGTTCAGCTATCTGGCTCATTTCAGTGATGGGCTGTTTGTTTTGCCGAATGTGCCGGATGAGATAGTTTTCAAGTACGCGGATTCTTGCAGCAGTGTCTTTTTGCGACATAAGCTCTTCCCACAACAAATCGGGTTTACCAGGCTCTATATCACCCAGGTTAATATTGTTTGATTCAAAGAAATCCTGTGGTATGCCAAAAACGGCATACATGCCACCGGGTTTGAAATTCACCGTTACAATGTGGGTATGACCTTTAGTCTGCATAATCACCTCGTCGAGGTACTGACCGGTTAAGGAAACCCGGTATTGATTTTGTATGTTCTTGTTCTTGTTGTGAAATACGGTAGGATCACCCAGGTGAATCATCATTTCGGTTATGCCATTGTCAAGCGTGGTAACTTCTTTTCCCCTGAACACGCCTTCGTCGTTAAAAACAAAGTAGCAGTCGATATACCTGCTCAGTTCAGGACAAGGTCTGATTTGCTGATAGAGAGAGAACATGATACAGAACCTTTTGGTGAAACCGCCTTTTTATACAATCTGACAGTGTAAACATACGATTTATTCCAGCAAAAGTTTCCGTAAATAATGTTAAAAAATTTACGGCATCCTTTTCCGGGAATTTATAAAAGATCACCTGACTATGACTGTCCCGGATTCAGGTATCTTAAACATTTTGGTAACAGCATTGTAATCGCTCACATCCACCATGGTTTTGAGTTTTGCCAGGGGTATTCCTTCTATGATCACTACTTTAAAGGTCATCAGATCTTCAGGAGCGTAAGTATCATTAACCCCGTCATAAACTTCTTTGTAAAGCAAATCAATTCCACCGATATAGGCATCGTAATCCATATAAATGGTCAGCAGGTTGTCGACGTACGTATATGGCAGCATATTGAAACTATAAGGATTGATTTCAATTAACCGGTAAACCAGCAGGGCTCCGTCGTAATAAATATCTTCGGTAATTTCAGCAACATCCAGAAATACCCTGTATCCATCGGCATTGCCAACCCATTCGGTTGCTTCTACATCATAAATGACTGAATAGGAAAAGGCTGTCCCGTCTGCTCCGTCAAACCCGTCAGCACCCCTTGGCCCTTCGGGGCCCATGGGGCCTTCGCATTGCCAGAAAACAAAAGCTATAAAGAAAAGGGAAGCAAGGCGAAACAAGCTTCCGGCTGTTTTTTTCGTAATGATTTCCATAGGATGAGATTTTGAAGTTATGATTAGCAAATCAATAATCGTACCACAATTGTTTTTACTGAAGGCATAAGAATTGGTTACCTTTTGGTTGGGGAAAATCAGGGAATACGACACTTCGCATCAATAGCCGTTGATCTTTATCAACAACAACCCTGGCAACCGTCAGGTCAACCCCCAAGTCATATCAATAAGCAGTGGATTATATATCAGTAAGTTGTAATCAACCGCGATGATGGGTAACCGTAAACTCATGCAAATTGTAATGCATGAAAACCGTTACCCTGATTGTTATGCTCACTTTTTTCCTGGTCTCCGGAATGGAGGGTCAGCGATATGAGGCGTCTGTTAAAACAAAGTATGCTGTTGAACTGAACCAGTTTATCACCGGAAGCGGCTTTGCTTCAGGAAGTGAATTATACTTGACGATAATGCCCGACCACCGCAGAAACCTGAGCTTTGGTGTTTACTTCTGCCCTGAGCAGGGTAAATTTTCGGGGGTGACAGCCCATCACGAAGTAGCTTTGATGCGCAGGCCGGAATTGCGGACGATTGCGCCCTATTTATTTTACAATATGATTTACCGCTTCACCCGCACCGGCGACAAAACGCCCGATGATGTCCGCGATGTACAATATGGTCTCTATAAAAGCATGGAACACCATATTGGCGTGGGGCTGAATGTGAAAATCGCAAACGATTTTTACCTGAAAACTGCCGCGGGTTATGGGGTGTATTTTGGCTCCATTATGAAACCATTAAGTCCTGATCTGCTGACAGGCGAGGTTGCCGGGTCAAATGGCTTTGGTGCCATTGCCAAAATAGGGTTGGTCTGGGTGCTCTAAACCGGGAGTTGGCCATTATCTTAAAATGGTTTTTATTTTCTGCAGAATGGTATCCAGCCGTATGGGTTTAGAGATAAAATCGATGGCGCCGAGTTCCCTGATTTTGGCAACAGAGTCGGGGGAGTCAAATGCCGAAACGACAATAACAGGGACCTGATCAATCTTAAGCTTTTCTTTCATTTCTAAAAACTCGTAACCCGAAATATCAGGCATACTCAGATCGAGCAAAATCAAATCGGGGATTTTTTTCTCAATAACAACCATGGCCTGGTTAACACTCAGTGCCGGTATAGCCTCATAGCCTGCTTCATTCAGTGCGTATTCCAGCAACATGAGTGCGGTGTTGGAATC
>JAFGVG010000055.1 GCA_016938095.1 Bacteroidales bacterium | reverse complement strand
GCCGTTTCCCTGGCCAGGGAATTTTGGTATAATTGCTAAAACCTTGGCCAGGGGATAGGTTATTATCCCAGGGTTGCCGGCATCATTTCTTTCAGGTCTGCTATTCTGCCGGCGATTTGCACGCTATTGCGGCACTGCGCAACGCACTCGTTGCAATCGCGGCAAACGTCAAGACCCTTGTGCTTTTCAATGGCTTCATAGGTTTGCCGGGTCATGTGAAGGTTGCCGTAAGCACTGGCATACATGTGTGTGCGCATGAGATTGGGTATGTCAACACCATGCGGGCAGGTTCCTTTACAACCGCCGCAAAAACGACAAACAGCATTAATAGCCAGTTTTACGTTATGATCTTCGAGAAAACGGCGCTCTTCGGAGGTATATTCCAGATTGAAAGCCACGTTAACATCGGTCTGTAATTGCTCAAATGTGGTGAATCCCGGAATGGAAGTTGCGATAAACTCATGTCGTAAAACCCATTTTAATAATGCTGAATGCATAACATTGCCTTCGTAGTATGCCTGTGCTTCGGCAGGAAGGTTTTGCTTATACCATTCCTGCTGACATTGTGTTTTCATAGCAATAAGCCCCATACCCTTTTCAGCAGCGTTTTTCATTGCGTTCAGCGAAACGGTGTCATTCGACATGGAATAATTGATCGATAACAAAGCCACATCGTAAAGACCCTGCTCTGCTGCTGTATTAAGCAAGTCGGGCCAGTAAACATGAGCCGAAAAACCCGGAAAACGAATCTTACCCTGAGTTTTGAGTTCCTGCATAGCCTCAACCATGTAAGGGTTTGTGATTTCGTCAATGGTGGATATGTCATGGATCATAAGAATGTCTACATAGTCCATCTGCAATCTTTCGAGACTTTGTGCAAAACGGGCCAGAAACTGTTTCTTTCTTTCTGCTCCGTTTTCGGGTTTGCGCAGCACCTGATCGAGCACAATTTTAGTAGTGATGACCACTTCCTTCCGGTCAACCCCCATTTCACGCAGGACACTGCCAACCATTTTTTCGTTGTTTCCTGCCTGATAAATCCAGGCTGTGTCGAAATGCCTGATACCTGATTGCCAGGCATATTTCAGCAAGTTTGGATTGTTGCTGTTCATTACGCCCATGTTAACAATGGGAAGTTTCAAACCGGTGCGACCCAGGGTCCGGTAAATCATTTCCCTTTTCGCATCAATTGGGTTTATGGGCTTAATAGCTGACCCCATGGCAGGACCGGTAACCAGGCCGGCAGCCATCAGTCCGGTGGCGTTCTTCAGAAATCGACGGCGACTTGAACTATTCATTGCAGTATGGTATATTTTTTTATTTTTATAGGTTGCAGGCCAGTCTTCGTTTTCTGTAATTGTTGGCTCCCTTTTACTACTTAATCAGTCTTTACCAATCACCAGTCACCAATCACCAGTCACCAATAATTACTTCTTCCTGCAAATGAACAATGTATGGCTTACCCCCACATTCAGTATCTCTTCCGAAAGCTCCAGGCCCGATTGCCTGATGAGTTTACGCATATCGTCCGAATGGTACATCTGGCTGCACCCGTTGGCAATATTGGTGAAGTATAGTGATGTAGCATGCAGGCTATAAGTGGATGCCTCATATCTCTGCTGATCCCAATAGGTTTCGAGAATATACAAGGCGGAATTTTCAGCCATTGCCTCTGCTGACCGGCGCAGCAGCCCCAGAATATCTTCCTGCGAAAAACAATCGAGGAATTGACTCATCCAAATAATATCGGGATTTTTCGGGAAAGTCTTAGTGTGATCGAGCAGGTTAATGGCAAAAAGGTCTATCCTGTCGGACATACCTGCCTCTCTGATTTGCTGTGAAGCCTTTTCGAGCTGACCGGGAAGGTCGAGGATGGTGATTCTGGCCTGGTTGTTGTAACGGGCACATTGGATGGCGAATTTGCCGGTATTGCCGCCAACATCAAGAATGCGTTGAGGATTGTTACGGAACACCACAGGTAAGATTTCCGGAAAGGCATAATCGGAATAAAAATGATCGAACCCAAACCAGCTTTTCTGCACTTGAGGAGGAAGTTGTGAAAGACCTTCGTATACAGTTGGCCAGTCGCCAAACACTTCTAAACCAGTTGGCTTTCCAGTCTTTATCGATTCAGATAGCGTAAACATTCCAAGGTAATTGACGTCCTGCGTGAAATCCATATTCACACGGGTCAGTTCATCACATAAAATAAACCAGCCGGTTTTGGTGAGGTGAAACCGGTCGTTTTCAGCACGCACCAACTCGAGGCTCAACCCGGCTTCGAGCAAAACCTTGACCCCGTATACAGGCAGTTTTAGCTTTTCCGAGATTTCGTCCATGGTAATTCCGGCTTCAGTATTTTTTACCAACTCAAGAATCCCTAAATTCCTCAGTGCCAAAGCAGCCTGAAACATAATGGGTCCGAAAGCAATTTTCTGGGCATCGAACTTGGCCTGAACGGCCCTTTTTTTATCTGATCCGTAGTTAAGTGACATGTAAATAAAAGAAATGTGTGTGAAAAAAGAAATAAACTATTGTTTACGGTTTGCTTCGAATTCATCCACCACCTGCCTGGCCGTTTCGAGGTCAACACTCGAAACAACCACCTTTACAGCGCATATTCCGGCGGGAGTGACCTGCCAGGGCATTGTAGTTCCCCTTATTTCATCTTTAAGGAATGCTTCAATTTCAGCATTTTCAAGCAGACTTTTTACCAGCGCAGCCTCCCACTGTGTTCCTGCAAAAACCTCCACCGGTACTATCTCATTTGCGCTACTCATATTATAGTTTATTATTAGGAGAAATTTCAGCCGTGAAATTAATCCCGAAAAACAATATTTCACGCAAAAGACGGCATTTTTTACCGATTTCTGCTTCTTTTTTTTGGAGTTGGTAATAGTTAGTTTTATTGAAAACGAATGGCGGGAAAAAACGTACGTATCCAATAGAATTGCCGGGGATAATCATACCGGCATTTGACAAAATACAGTGCCATTTGCTAAAGCTTCGGGCATTTTCATTGCCAAATCTTATGGTTTTTTGCAATTTCTCATCATAATATGAGGTCACACGTTTAAATCCGCGTTTCAGGAAGTTCTTCAGCATAATAAAAACATTGTGCCCGTTTTCCTCGGTAACAATCATTCTGCCATCCCCGGCAAGCGATTTCCTGAAAATTAGCATAGCCTCGTCAATGGGTTCCAGATGATGCAGGGTATCCTGTGCAATAATGACATCGTAGCCCCCTTGCTTAACCGGCATATCAAACAAATTGGCATATTCAATTTCAAGGTTTGAAAGATCGCCGAACTGTTTCCAGTAATTAAGCCTTTCGTTAATTTTGTCGTAGTAAAATTCAAGGGTATTGGCTAATACCTTGTGTCCATTGAGGGCCAGAAAAATGGCAGTGGTACCGTATCCGCAACCAACATCCCAGATATTGGCTTTCTTAGGGGGTAGCATATCGTTAACATAACGGAGTCGCTTTTCAAAATAAGCTTTTCGCCAAAAGTATAAATTCTTGTTATTCAGCAAACGGTAATAACTTCGCAGATGGCTGTTCATTTGAAGTTCCTGCATGAACAGCTTTAGAAACTCATCAACCTCCATGAGTAATATTTATGAATCAAAAATAGTAAAAATTTTAAGCGGCGATACAGGACGCTGCATATGGCTAACGCATCAATCCTTCAATTGTTGCTTAGTGGGTGATGATTGTTAATTAAAAGCTTAAATCAAACAGGCGGGAATTTTGCCCCTTCGTGGAACATGCATTAATTTTATGGCAAATCTGAGTACACTGAAAGAAGATAATTTTGTTGATACGCCCTTGATGAAGCAATATGCCGACATCAAAGCCAGGCACCCTGATGCCATTTTGCTGTTCAGGGTCGGTGATTTTTATGAAACTTTTGGCGAAGATGCGATTAAGGCAGCCGACATACTGGGTATTACCCTTACACGCCGTGCCAATGGTTCTGCTTCATTTGTTGAATTAGCCGGATTCCCTTACCACGCCATTGACACCTATCTGCCCAAACTGGTAAGGGCAGGACAGCGGGTTGCCATTTGTGAGCAGCTCGAAGATCCGAAACTTACCAAAAAAATAGTGAAACGCGGAGTAACGGAACTTGTCACGCCGGGCATAGCCCTGAATGAGAACGTTCTCGAACACCGCGAAAACAACTTCCTGGCCTGCGTTCACCTCGAAAAAACCATGGCAGGCGTTTCCTTCCTTGACATTTCAACCGGTGAATTCCTTACTGCCGAAGGTAACTTCGAGTATGCCGATCGTTTACTCAATCATTTTGAGCCCAAAGAAGTGCTGTTTGAAAGGGGAAAGCAGGCTCAGTTCCAGGAAATCTTTGGCTCAAGGTTTTGTACATACAAACTCGACGACTGGATATTTACATCAGAAACAGCCAGTGACAAATTGCTGCGGCATTTCGATACTACAACGCTTAAGGGATTTGGTGTGAGCAACCTAAGGCTGGGCATCATTGCCGCCGGAGCAATACTGCAGTATCTCGAAATTACCGAGCACCGGCAGATTAAACACATTACTGCGCTTTCACGTATCCACGAAGATCATTTTGTGTGGCTCGATAAGTTTACAGTCCGTAATCTCGAACTCTTTCATCCCTTATTTGAAGGTGGAAAAGCCTTTATTGATATTATTGACCGCACGCGCTCGCCTATGGGTTCACGCCTGATGAAACGCTGGGTAGCCATGCCACTGAAGGACATAAAGCCTGTCAACGAACGTCTTGATGCCGTGGCCCATATGATCAGTAATCCCGCCATGCAGGTGGAACTCGAAGAGCAAATTGCCCGTATAGGCGATCTGGAAAGGCTGATTTCGCGTGTTGCCGTTGGACGCATAACACCTCGTGAAGTGGTTCAACTCAAAATTTCGCTGGCTTCGATGGTACCGGTAAAAGAACTATGCGATAAATCGGGTGAAGTAGTTATGCAGCGAATTGGTGAACAAATCAACCCCTGTCATCATATTTGCGAGCGGATTGAAAAGGAACTGCAAAGTAATGCACCCATTCAGCTTATTAAGGGGAATATCATTGCACCGGGGGTATCAGCAGAACTCGATGAACTGAGAAATCTGCTGCATTCAGGTAAAACCTATCTGCTGCATATACAGCAACGCGAAATTGAACGGACCGGCATAACATCGCTAAAAGTTTCGTTCAACAACGTTTTCGGTTACTACATAGAGGTGCGCAACACGCATAAGGATAAGGTACCTGCGGACTGGATCAGGAAGCAAACCCTGGTGAGTGCTGAGAGATATATTACCGAAGAGCTGAAAGAATATGAATCGAAAATTCTGGGGGCAGAAGAAAAAATTCTTGAACTCGAAACCAGGCTATTTAACGAATTGGTATTGGCTATCGCTGACTACACAGCGCCAATTCAGCTTAATGCGTCGTTAACAGCTCAGCTCGATTGTCTTTTATCGTTTGCACGTTGTGCCAAAGAAAACAACTATGTAAGGCCGATCATTAATGACTCGTTTACCATTGATATCAAACAAGGCCGGCATCCGGTGATTGAAAAACAACTGCCCGTTTCGGAAACCTATGTTCCGAATGATTTGTTGCTGGACACCGATGAACAACAGATCATTATCCTCACCGGTCCCAACATGTCGGGTAAATCGGCACTTCTCCGGCAAACAGCGCTTATAGTATTGATGGCGCAGATGGGAAGTTTTGTTCCTGCCGAAGCTGCCATTATCGGGTATGTCGATAAAATATTCACCCGGGTGGGCGCATCTGACAACATATCGATGGGTGAATCCACCTTTATGG
>JAFGVG010000380.1 GCA_016938095.1 Bacteroidales bacterium | reverse complement strand
CGGCCTTTGGCCCTTTCGGCATCAACCCGCTTTTTCAGGTTGTCGAATTCAATAGCATAATCTTCGGGTTTGGGAAGCGGAAATTGCTCGCCATTGGGACTGATGGATATTTTCTCACTCATTATCAAACAGTTTTTTCAGGTTAGGATATACTTGAATAAATATTTACAATAAATATAGTCATTCTGTTTTGGCCGGCAAAATTCTGCGCCAGCTTTGGTGGCGGTCAGCCCGGTAATACTGGTAATGTCCTGCTATTGGGCTGTAATTTCAATTACGGCACTGCTTAGCGGCATATCATTGCTTACCCTGAGGCCCTCCTTCATCAGGTAATCGCCCGAATACCGGGTTGTTTGCATAAACAGTCCCCGTATGCCCGGGAAGCTGTTGATTTCCTTTACTTCGTATTGTTTAGCCGGATCGAGCCCCTGTAAGCGTACAGCGTTGAAGTTCTCTCCAAATCTGGCATTCAGGGTATAGGAAAACAGTACTGCTTTATCCTTATTCTCGGATACATACATTGCCACTGCACGGTTTTCGTCGTAAGGCGAGATGAGCCTGTACAGGTCACCATGCCATATAATGTCGCTCAACCGGCTGTAGTTTTCCACGGCCTGCTGACTGAAGGCCAGCTCTTTTTCATCGAGTTCATTTACCCGCAGATCGTATCCCAGCTTGCCCATCATGGCAACGTCGGTCCGGAATTTAAGCGTCTGCTTTCCCCACGATGTCACATGATTGCAGGTGGCAACGGCAGGAAAGAAGAATGAATAGCCCCATTGCATGTAAACACGTTCAACCGGGTCGGTATTGTCGCTGGCCCAGAATTCAGTGAAGTAGCGGAGGGCGCCATAATCCACACGGCCACCCCCACCGGAGCAAAGCATCATGGGTACATGCGGATATTTCTGACGGATACGGTCGAGTACCTTGTAAAGGCCGTTCACATAATCAACATAAACATGCGATTGTTTGTCCTTCAGGTAAGTCGAGTATGTATTGGTCATCATCCGGTTGCAGTCCCATTTGAAATAGGCAATGCCGGGGTATTTTGTCAGCAGGCCGTCGACCAGGTTAAACACAAAATCCTGCACTTCGGGATTGGTAAGGTCAAGCACCAGCTGATTCCGGTAATAATGCTCGGGACGGTTGGGAAGCTTTAGTATCCAGTCGGGATGCATTTCATATAATTCGCTTTTGGGATTCACCATTTCGGGTTCAATCCAAAGGCCGAATTTCACCCCGTGTTTTTCCGCTTCTGAAGTCAGCACACCTAAGCCATTGGGTAATTTTGCCTTATTCTCCTCCCAGTCGCCCAATCCGGCACGGTCGTTGTTGCGCGGGTATTTGTTGGCAAACCAGCCATCGTCGAGGAGAAACATGTCGAGTCCCATTTTCTTCGTATCATCGAGCATGGCCATCAGCTTTTCCTCGTTAAAGTCGAAATAGGTGGTTTCCCAGTTGTTCAGGAGGGTAAGCCGTTGTGCAGTGCCGTCCATTACGCCGGTGTTGATCGCCCACCGGTGCAGGTTCCGGCTGGCCAGTCCCTTGCCTTGTGACGAATGGGTAAAAATGAAGGACGGGGTAATGAAAGGCTTATCCGGGGCAAGCGTGTATTCCGATGCATACGGGTTAATGCCGGCAATCATCCGTAGCGAATTCCGCTCGTCGATCTCGAACAGGAACCTGAAATTTCCTGACCATCCCAGGGTACCGGCAATGAGTTCCCCGGTGTTTTCAGTGGATTTGTTGTTGAGCGACAGAAAGAAAACCGGGGTCTGGTACATGTGGGCACGCGAACCGAGTTTTGAATCAATGATTTTTATGCCGCTGGTTAATTCGGCTTCCTGGAGCTTCATTTCTTCGGCCCAGTCGCCATGAAACTGCGTAAGCCAGTAGTGCGGTGCATCAAAATGAAGCATCGAGGAGGCATAGTTGTAAAGGATAATGGGTTTCTTTTCGTGATGGATGATCTCTGTCCATTGCTCAAAAACATCTTCGGCTGCATGACTTTTCAGGTGCAGGATTATTTCCACGGGGTATTCATCGTCTTTCAGCACTATGCGGGTGTGCGTAATATTGGCTGTTAGATTGTCTGTCGTGTGACTGACATATTTCAGTTCGAGCGAAGGGTTACCGTCGGTATGGGTAACGCGTATAGCCGGTTCAAAAAGATTATCAGTGCCGGCGGTAATGTACGCCAGGTGCCCCGGTGTACGTGAAGTGGCAAATGCCGTATTGTCGGAGAGTTTTGTGCCAAGGTAAGCCTTGTAAAGTCTGCCATCGTTACCAACTTTGAAAATAAGATCGGTATGCCGGGTGCCAACGTGTATGGTTTTACCGTCCTGTGCAATAGTGGTGAACGTCAACATCAGCAGGGCAGCGAAGAGTAAACTGTATTTCATGATTGATTGTTTTTGGATGTCATTTGATTCGTGTTTTTTATGAGGATACTTTCAGCAATCATACAGGGCAATGGCGAAAACGCTTCTTCCGGCTGTGTGCATGGTTCTGTTATGCAATCCCAATTGCTCAGTAAAGTAACTGATACCCCCATGTTGCATAAAATAACGAAAATTGCGGTAGTGTTCTTTCCCTGATATCCACTCAATGATGATGACCAGCCGGCTTTCCCAATGTCGGCGCATATTATAGTTGTAATCGGCAATGATAATGTTGCGCGCAACCCGGCTCATTTCGCGAAGCACCTCAACGGCAAGCGTGCTGTTGAACTGGTGAATGGCCATGGTGGTGACAGCCACGTCAAATGTTTTATCACTGTAAGCCGAAAGATCTGAAGCATCGGCTTTCACAAAGCTGACATTGTCAATGCCCCGTCGCCGGGCGGTTCGCCGGGCATCAGCAATAGCTGCATCAGACAGGTCGATTCCGGTGACGTTCTGCGCTTTCCGTGCCATTTCCAGGGAAAGTGTGCCGTGTCCACAGGCTATATCAATCACCTGGTCTCCCGGTTTTATGAGGGTAAGGACATTCCGGTTCAAACCCGCCAGCAACGGATCGATAAGAGATTTATAAAGTATTACATTAAAGGCATTGGGCATGGTCAGAATATTAAAGTACAATGGGTATTTTGGGAAAGTACTGAATGGGTTCTCCCGGGTAATAAACCTTTTCGAGGTAAAGACCCGAAGGCGGCGCCGCAAGTTGAGCCGGTCTTTCGGATTTAGCATCGATAAAGGATCTGATTTCTTTTACAGTTAATTTTCCCTTGCCGGCATGTACCAGTACGCCCGTAATCCGGCGCACCATCATCCAAAGAAAATGAGAGCCCACAAGATGGATAATGATGAGGTCACCCTGGTCTTCAACAGCCAGGTGGCTCAGGTTCACCCGGGTGGATTTTTCTTCGGGACTGGTAGCGCCAAAAGACGAAAAATCGTGAAATCCTTTTAAAATACCGGCAGCTTCGCGCATTTTGCCAATCGACAGCGGTTCTTTTACCCACCAAAGGTATCGCTTGCCAAAGGCAGAACGCCTGCGCGAAATAACATAAACATAACTGCGGGCTGTGGCGCTGTGACGGGCATGGAAAGCGGCATCACACTTTTCTGTCGCCATGATATTTATGTCATAAGGCAGCAGGTCGTTTAGCCTGGGGGTAATGTTTTCAGGGTGCATCTGGGTAGGCACGTCGAGGTGCGCCACCATGCCCAGGGCATGTACGCCGGTATCGGTACGGCCTGCGCCATAAAGTTCAATTTTTTCGGTGTTGAACAGTTGTATGCAGGCACCAATCAGCTCTCCCTGTATGGTTTTCACCCCGGCATTCTGCTGCCAACCATGGTAGCGCGAGCCGTCGTATTCGATGAGCATCCGGAAACGCGGCATGTCACTTATTTTTCGTTAATAAGCTTCCTGTAACGCAGCAAGGCTTCAACGTAGTAATAGTCGGCATAGGTCAACGGTACATCTACCTCGCTGTTGTTGGGCATATGGCCCACACTGTGTTTCAGCAGGAAGTTGCCGTTATTCCCAGGAGCATTCTGGTATTGGGGTGTACTGAGTGAGCGTAACTGGGTTTCCGCAACGGTCAGTAGGGTTTTTGCCATTTCGCCGGAAACATATTCACTTAATTCAATAAGCGCTGAGCACATGATGGCCCCAGCCGAAGCATCGCGGTAAGTGTCGGGTATGTTCGGCGCATCAAAATCCCAATAGGGGATGTAATCGGCCGGCATATGCGGATGGTTAATCAAAAAACGGGCTATCCGGCTGGCGAGGTTCAGGTAAGCCGTGTCTTTGGTAAACCGGTACATCATGGTATAGCCATACAGACCCCAGGCCTGTCCACGTGCCCATGCCGAATGGTCGGCATATCCCTGGGCAGTCTGTTTCTTTTCGGGTTTCCCGGTGAGGGTATCATAACTTACCACGTGGTAGCAGCTGAAGTCGGGCCGGTAATGATTTTTCAGGGTGGTGTTGGCATGGGAAACGGCAACGTGTCTGAACCGTGGCTCATCGAATAATTCTGCGGCTTTCATCAGCAATTCGAGGTTCATCATGTTGTCGATTATTACGGCAAACTGCCACTGTTTACTCCAGTTAGCCGTATTCCACGAACGGGTGCATCCTGTTTTTTCGTTAAACCGGGTGGTAAGCGAATGAGCGGCATTATACACGGCCTTTTTATAAAGCGTGTCACCGGTTATCCGGTAGCCGTTACCGGAACTGCAATAGACCATAAAACCTACATCGTGACTATCACGGTTATATTGCTGATCCGCGACACGGGCTGTGTAT
>JAFGVG010000054.1 GCA_016938095.1 Bacteroidales bacterium | reverse complement strand
TTTCCTGGAGAAATATAAAAACCAGGCAAACAACATCATCGGCCATTTCGGCCTGGGCTTCTATTCCGCCTTTATGGTATCGGAAAAAGTGGAAGTTATTTCCAAGTCGTACCAGGAAGGAAGTCAGGCAGTCAGGTGGATATGCGACGGCACACCCGACTACGAATTGACCGAAAGTGACAAAGTGGCCAGGGGAACCGACATTATCCTGCACATCGACAAGGAATCGGAAGAATTTATTGAGGAATCGCGTATCGACGGCATCCTTAACAAATACTGCAAATTTCTGCCCGTTCCCATTGGCTTTGGTAAAAAAACCGAATGGAAAGACGGTAAATCGGTGGAACTCGACGAAGACAAGATCATCAACAACACCACCCCGCTGTGGACCAAAAAACCAGCCGATGTAACGGATGAAGATTACAAGGCCTTTTACCGCGAGCTTTATCCCATGGCTGAGGAACCGCTTTTCAACATACACCTGAACGTTGATTATCCTTTTAATTTAACGGGAATCCTTTACTTCCCGAAAATCAAAAGCAATTTCGACATCCAGAAAAACAAAATTCAGCTCTATTGTAACCAGGTTTTTGTCACCGACTCGGTTGAAGGTATTGTTCCCGAGTTCCTCACCTTGTTGCATGGCGTGCTCGACTCCCCCGACATTCCGTTGAATGTTTCGCGCAGTTACCTGCAAAGCGACTCCAACGTAAAAAAGATCTCGGGACATATCACCAAAAAAGTAGCCGACAGGCTCAGCGATATTTTCAAAAACGACCGTGAACAGTTCGAGAAGAAATGGGACGACTTAAAGCTGTTCATCGAGTATGGTATGATATCGGAAGAAAAATTCTACGAGCAGGCTGCCAAATTTGCACTTTTCAAAAATACCGAAGGCAAGTACTTCACCTTTGAAGAATATGAAAAGCTCATAAAGGAAAACCAGAAAGATAAGAACAAAACGCTTATTTACCTATACACCACCGATACCGAAGGTCAGTTCAGCTACATTGAGTCGGCCCGTAACCAAGGCTACGATGTGCTGGTGATGGACGGTCATCTCGACATGCACTTCATCAACCAGCTGGAAACCAAATTCAAGGAATCTCATTTTGTACGCGTCGACAGCGATGTCATTGACAAACTCATTCCAAAGGACGTTACCCGGGAATCGAAATTAACACCCGACCAACAGGAAGAACTCAAACCGGTTTTCAAAAGCCTGCTGCCGGAAACCAAAGCCAACTATACGGTTACATTTGAAAGCCTGGCTGAAACCGACCAGCCCGTGCTGATCACCCAGATGGAGTTCATGCGAAGGATGAAGGATATGTCGCAGATAGGCGGTCCGATGAGCTTCTATGGTGAATTACCCAGTACCTACAATGTGGTGATAAACGCCAACCATCCGCTTGTAACACGTATACAGGAAGAAAAAGAAAAGAAAGTCAGGAAGGAACTCGACAAGCTGAACGAAAAGGTTAAACCATTGCAGGACAATAAGTCGGAAATGGAAAAGGCCAACAAGGACAAGAAAGAGGAAGAAATACCCCAGGCCGATAAGGACAGGATTGCCGAACTCGATAAAAAGATCGGTGAATTTGAGGACAAACGGCAGGAATTACTCACCAAATTCGGAAAAGGGAACAAGATTGTTCAACAGCTGATCGATATCGCCCTGCTTTCGAACAATATGCTGAAAGGAGAGGAATTGAACAGGTTTGTCAAACGGAGTATTGAATTGCTCTGATAAGAGCGGAACAACCTTTATTATATTTCCCTTTCGCCCTTTTCTAGTTCCAAAAACTTATGGGAAAGGGAAGCGAGCAATTTGCTGAAAGAAGCCATGGCCAGTTCAGTTTCGCGACTGACTGGCTGCTTTTTTAAGCGCAACAGCAACAGCCCGTACAAGGCATTCAGGCAGGTTTCAATATCGCCTGACGCCTGGTCACCTGTTTTCTCCCGGAAAGCTTCGAGGTTCGGGGAAGCATTGACATAAAGCTCACGATACCCGTCCTCTCCTTCTTTATTGATGAGTCGCAGGTGCAAATCGGTAATTTCATTGACCAGGGTTTTCAGAAAACTCAGATGCCCTTTCTCCCTTATCCCTTCCTGGTACATCATCAGCAGGAGGTTGGCATACCAGTCGCGGACATCATTTTTAACCCTTTCGGGCTGCGCATATTGTGCAATAAGGTTTGTCTCAATCAGATCGATATTAAACTGATAGGCGCGGATGAGGTCTTCCACCTGCCACATATAGAGAATATATTCAGCAATATTGGTATTTCGTTTTTCGCGGGCAATTAACATAAGCAGTTTGTTTGATAGAACCAAGAGCCAAGAGCCAAGAACCAAGAACCAAGACTAGTGGCGTAACAGCGGCATGCTTCGACTTCGCTCAGCATACCATAGGCAGTGGCAGGGACGAGGGACGAGTAATCAGGTATCGCTACTAAAGATGTTGTCGATTAATCTTCTCTCCTTTTTAGTGGGACGTCCTGCTCCCCTGTCGCGTTTAAAAAAAATGTTCTCGTTAATGGTAAGCTTTTCAAGTTCCTCAGGTGATGTGAGGTCCTCCATGAATTCCTTTACCCGTGGTGCCGACAGCCGGTTATGGGTCAATGCAAGCACTTTAAGGGTATAAACTACGGGGAGCTTACGAACCAGGATTATCTCTCCGGGTTTTACCTCGCGTGAAGGTTTGCTTTCCTGACCGTTTATGATGATCCTGCCTTTTTTACAGGCCTCCGTGGCCAGGCTGCGGGTTTTGAATATTCTCATTGCCCACAGCCACTTGTCGATTCTAACCTTTTCTGCCTGTTCCATTAAACCGAAATACATCTTTCAGCAAAGATAGAGATTCGTCAGGCAAAATGTAATATCCGGCCATCCGAATAGCCTAAAATATTTTTTTGAGCTATCGGTATCAGAAGGTAAGTCTTCGCCGGTAAAAAACCGGGGGCATTTTCATCACCTGCTTAAACACTTTTGAAAAGTGCTGTCTGTCAACAAATCCGCATGCACTTGCTATTTCTTCAATCGACTTATCGGAATGATGCAGCAGCATCAGCGATTTTTCAATTCTTTTCTTCTGAATATACTGTTGAATGGATACCCCGGCATTTTCCTTAAAAAGACGTGCATAAGAATTGACAGCCATATGATACCTCTCAGCAAACATATTGTTGGTCAGTTTTTGGTCGATACACCGCTCAATGTAATCATGGGCTTTTAACACTCTTTTATCCATTTTGTAAAGCTGCCAGCTTTCGTAGCCGATCTGATCCAACAGCAACATGATAAGGGTATGAACCGGCAAGCCTGCAAAAAAGTTATAGTTCACGGGGTTGATAACGGTGTTGCTTTTGATTTTCTGCAAAAGTGAAAGGATGAAAGGGTTAACCGGCAATGCATAAACGCCGGGCTGCATTGAATCATAAGACAAACCCAAGTTGAAATGAACAAACAAATGATCTACCATCTGTTTATCCGGCAAGGTATCAACAGCTGACAAATTGGTGATGCGTTTCCCCCGGATGCTTTCCTTATGCCTTTCGTCCGGTTTACAAGACAGACTTGTTGAAAAAGCGGTATTTGGAGGTATGATAATTATCCTGTCCGCTGTCAGATCGGTTTGGACGCCCTTATAGTATACCGATGCACCGGAAATGCTGTTGTGATATAACCTCCAGAAGGGGAAGGCCATATCTGAACATTCCCATTCCGACAACATCCAGTAGCGGCAGCAATGCAACTTAATGTTGATCTCGGAAAAGTATTGCCGGATATCAGCGGGATCCTCCTTTACATTACGCACAAGTTCCTGTTTCATGCTTTATGTTTATTTCATACACAAATATGGTAATTTTATGTTGTAATTAATATTATAACAATCATAGCTTTGTTATTGTCCCCTTGTAAACCATGATGTGGGACACAGACACAACTTAACGAATTCATTATACATTACCATCCCTTACGCATTACACACTTGTTGAACATGCATAAAGCCGTTTTGGTGTTAGATTGCGGTGCCACCAATGTGAAAGCCAGTTTGGTGGATACAACAGGGCAGATTTTGGCATCACATGCACTGCCCAACGAAACCATTCCTGATCCTTATTATAAAGGCGGACTGATATGGGATATCGAAGCCATCTGGAACAAACTTGCACGTTGCAGCCGTAAGGCATGCCAGGAGGCTGAAAACCATGAGATTGCTGCCATAACCGTTACAACTTTTGGGGTAGACGGTGCGGCCATGAAAAAAGACGGATCGCTTTGCTACCCGGTAATTTCATGGCAATGCAAAAGAACGGAAGAAGCCGAAAAAAAGCTGCCTGCATACATCGATCCGCAAGAGTTGCGCCGGATCACCGGGATTAAGTCCTACCATTTCAACACCATTAACAAGCTCATATGGTTACAGGAAAACAAGCCCGATGTATTGGATAAAGCGGATTACTATGTGCTGATGCCATCCATTTTACTACACAGGATGACCGGTGAATTTGTTACGGACACCACCATGGCCGGCACCACCATGCTCACCAATTTGAAAACACGACGTTTTTCGACGGAGATTCTGGAAAAACTCGCCCTTGGAACTGACCTGTTCCCGCCGCTTGTGGAACCCGGAACCATTGTCGGCAAAATAACCAGTGAAGCTGCCGGTGCACTGGGTGTAAAAACCGGTACAGATGTGATTGCAGCAGGCCACGATACCCAGTTCGCGATTCTCGGATCGGGTGCCGGCATCCACCAGCCGGTATTGAGTTCCGGAACCTGGGAAATTCTCATGGCACGAACAATGACCGAAAACCTGCTGATTCCGGAATCAGATACCGGAATAACCGTTGAACTAGATGCCCAGCCCGGTGTGGCAGACCTGGGCGTTCAATGGATTGCGTCGGGTGCACTGGAATGGATCAGAAGAATGTTTTATAGCAATCCCGAAGGGAACATTGATTATTCGGTTATGATACAGGAGGCAGGGAAGGTACCTGCCGGTTGTGAAGGAGTTATAGTGCTGCCCGAATTTTTCCCGGGGAAATTTCTCGGGAACGAAGGCATGATCAGGGGAATAACTCACGAAACGTCGTGCGGCCATGTTTACCGGGCAACCCTGGAAGCGCTGTCGTTTTACACCCGGTACGGTTTGGAGAAACTTACCAGATCGGGGAATTTCAGCGCCGGAGAAATCATTTGTGTAGGAGGCGGTTCAAGGAACAGCCTTTGGAATCAAATCAGGGCAGATGTATTGAACAAGCCTGTTAAATGCGCTGAAATTAAGGAATCCACAGTTTTGGGAGCAGCCATGACCGCATTTACCGGTAAAGGTTTCTATCCCTCCCTTTCTTCGGCTTCAAGACAATTGACAAAAGCATTCGAAGTAACAGAGCCGGGTGAAAATGCCCATCAATATGAAGAATTATACGGTTCGTTTTTAATCAAAGC
>JAFGVG010000379.1 GCA_016938095.1 Bacteroidales bacterium | reverse complement strand
AGCTTGCCTGGCAGTATGGGAATGCCATGGGTGAGGAGGCAAAAACGCGGGGCAAGGATATCTTACTGGGACCTGCCATAAACATTACCCGCACCCCCATTAATGGTCGCACTTACGAATATATGAGCGAAGATCCCCTGCTTAATTCACGACTTGCCGTAGGCTATGTTAAAGGCGTTCAGAATGCCGGGGTGGTTTCATGTATAAAACACTATGCCGCCAACAACCAGGAGACTTTTCGCGGATCGGTTGACGTACGCATGGACGAGCGAACGTTGCGGGAGATTTACCTCCCGGCCTTCAAAGCAGCAGTAACTGAAGGAGGTGCATACGCTGTGATGGCTGCCTATAATAAATTCAGGGGTGATTACTGTGCCGAAAACGATTACCTGCTCAACCAGGTATTGAAAACCGAATGGCAGTTCAAAGGCATGGTAATGTCCGACTGGGGCGGTACCCACAGCACGGTTAAATCGGCGCTCAACGGACTTGAAGTGGAAATGGGAAGTGCCAGGTTTTTCACCCAGACCATGGTTGATTCTGTCAAAAACGGCCTGATTCCCGAAGCAGTGATAGACGACAAAATCAGGCGTATTTTCAGGGCTTATTTCTTCAGCAAACGTACGCCCTTTCCTCCCGTGAACAGCGAGGTTTCCACACCCGCGCACAACCAAACCGCTTACGATGTGGCAGCACAAAGCATCGTATTGCTGAAAAATATCAAAAAGACCCTGCCGTTAAATGCCCAAAACTTTAAACACATTGTGGTAATAGGGGAGAACGCTGTACAGACTCATGCACAGGGAGGCTTTGGGGCTGGCGTAAAAGCCCGTTACGAAGTCACTCCCCTCGAAGGCCTTAAAAACCGGCTGGGCAGTGATATCAACATTGAATATGTTCCGGGGTACAAAGCCAGCTATATTATGGGTAAGCCTTTCGGAAAATTTCCGGCTTATGAAACCGACCGTAAATTGCTGGATGAGGCTGTAAAAGCTGCTTCTGAAGCTGAAGCTACACTGTTATTCGTGGGCAACAACCGTGAAGTGGAAACCGAAAACGCGGACAGAAAAAGCTTACAACTGCCATTCGGGCAAGATGAGCTGGTTAAAGCCGTTTGCAAAGCCAACCCCCATACCATTGTCGTGGTAGTGGCCGGAGCCCCTGTTAACATGCATGTTATCGACTCCTGTGCTTCCACCATTTTGTGGTCGTGGTTCAATGGTTCGCAGGGTGGAAATGCCCTGGCCGATGTTATCCTTGGCAAGGTAAATCCATCGGGTAAACTTCCCTTTACCATTCCGGTAAAACTTTCTGATTCACCGGCCCATGCACTGGGTACTTTTCCCGGAAAAGACAGCGCTTCCTATTCCGAAGGCATCCTGGTTGGCTATCGCTGGTACGATACCAAACAAATCAGCCCCAAGTATCCGTTCGGGTATGGTTTGTCCTATACCGATTTTGCCTATAACAACCTGCAAACCGATAAAGAAAGCTACAGACACAGCGATGTGATCAGCCTTTCGCTAACCGTTAAAAACACCGGGAATACCGATGGCTACGAAACCGTTCAGCTTTATGCAAGTGAAACCGCATCGAAGGTGATGAAGCCCGTTCGTGAGTTAAAGGCCTTCAAAAAAGTTATGATTCCCGCTGGTGAAGCGGTAACGGTTGACCTGGAACTACCGGTTTCGGACCTGGCATGGTTCAACGAACAAACCATGACATGGGAGGTTAATCCCGGCAAGTATCTGCTGGCAGCAGGATCCTCGTCGGGAGATATCCGGAAAGTTGTTGAAGTTGCTGTTAAATAATGTATTAAACAGCAACCAGTTCTTTCATTTCCGGAAATTTTTTACGAATAGCCTGCTCAATACCGGCCCGCAGGGTCATCACACTAAACGGACAGCCGTCGCAGGCGCCTGTTAGTCTTACCTTTACAGTATTGTCATCGGTAAGTTCCACCAGTTCAACATCTCCTCCGTCTGCATGCAGGTAAGGTCGCACCAGGTTGATGGCTTCATTGATTTTAGCCAGATTTACTTCGTGGTTTTCGCTCATAACGTACAACATTAATGTGCAAAATCGCGACGGGTTTTGGTAATTTCCACCACTTTGGTTGGTTCCATGGTGGTGTTGCGCTTCATCAACTGAATTACCAGGTTGTCGCATATGGTTTTGAAAGATTCGCTTACAGGGCCTTTCGACAATACAGCAGGTTCGCCGTTGTCCCCACCTTCGCGGATACCCTGCACAAGCGGTATCTGCCCGAGGAGGGCAATGTTTTGCTCAGCGGCAAGTTTGCTGCAGCCGTCTTTGCCAAATATATAGTATTTGTTTTCGGGTAATTCGGCCGGTGTAAACCAGGCCATATTCTCGATCAGTCCAAGCACCGGTACATTCACACCCGGGGCCCGAAACATATTAATGCCTTTAATAGCATCGGCAAGGGCTACATCCTGCGGGGTACTTACAATAACCGCACCGGTCACCGGGACACTTTGCACCAGGGTAAGGTGAATATCGCTTGTACCGGGTGGCAGATCAATGAACATATAATCGAGTTCGCCCCATTCGGCATCTCCCATCAATTGCTGAAAAGCCCCCGAAGCCATTGGGCCTCTCCAAATGGTGGCTTCGTCAGGGTTAACAAAAAAACCAATGGATAGGGTTTTTACACCGTATCTTTCGACAGGTATGATAACATCTTTGCCATTCACTTTATTCACCATGGGATTGGCGAATTCAGCCTTCATCATTTTAGGCACCGACGGCCCGAAAATATCGGCATCAATTAAACCAACCCTGGCACCCGTTGCAGCAAATGCAACTGCCAGATTAACGGCTACAGTGGATTTTCCAACACCACCCTTTCCTGAAGCAATGGCTATGATATTTTGCACTCCCGGCAGGTATTGCGGTTTAAGAGGAACTGGCTTAACCACCGGTGTTTTAATTTCAACCGATACTATTACCGCTTCCCCGAATGTATCGTGAAGTGTCTTTTCAACAGCCCTCTTCAATGATGATTTCAACGGATCATTTACCGTTTTAAATTCCAGGGTCAGGCTGACATTATTGCCTGATACCGAAAGACCATTTACCAGGTTTAAGGTTACAATGTCTTTGCCGGATGCCGGATGTATTACCTTTCGCAATACTTCCAATATCTGTTGTTCTGATAAATTCATGGATACGCTTACTAATGGTGGAATCAACCGCAAAAGTAGCACTCTTTTCAGCAAAATCCACTATTATTTAGATTAATTCTTTATAAGGATCCCAGAACAGTTCACTGAAATCCACCACGCGGTCGTCTTCCACCCTTATGCCTTCGCTTTCCAGCAATTCCTGCATCATACGTGGATGCCTGAAATGGTTTTTACCGGTTAACAACCCGTTACGGTTAATAACCCTGTGGGCTGGTATGGCTTCGGAATAACTGTGTGACGCATTCATTGCCCAACCTACCATGCGTGATGCCTGCGGTGAACCAGTGAAACGCGCTATGGCTCCATAGGTAGTGACCCGTCCCGGTGGAATTTGTTTAACCACCTCGTAAACACGCTGAAAAAAGCTTTCATTAACCGATCTCTTCTGCTGGCTCATCAAGCATGGTTTTATGCGGTAATTCAAAACACAGGTATTTGATGGTCATTTCCTGTGCAAGAAATTGTTTTTCATAATAGGTTTGTATTTCCTTAACCGCCCCGTCCAGGTTTGAATGATAGAGGTCATTGGTGTTGTGGTGAACCTTAAAATTATTGATTTGGGCCAGTTCGAGTGTGTAATGATAAAGAACTTCGTTATCGGTTTTTAGATGAACCAAACCGTTGTTTTTTAAAAACCGCATGTACTGGAGCAGAAACCGTGGGGAGGTCAGCCTTTTTCTCCTTTTTTTAAGCTGGGGATCAGGGAAGGTGATCCAGATTTCGTCGGCCTCGTCGGTATCGAAGAATGAATTAATCTGTTCTATATGCGTACGTAAAAACATTACGTTCGGAATATTTTCTTCGAGTGCCGTGCGCGCTCCGCGCCAAATTCTAGCGCCTTTGATATCGACACCAATAAAATTCCTGGTTTGAAACCTCCGGGCCAGTCCCAGGGTGTACTCTCCCTTACCGCAGCCTAGTTCAAGCACCAGGGAATCCTGATTTCCAAAAGCCCTTGATTTCCAATGTCCTTTCAGCTGATGATCATTTCGAAATATCTCGTCGAAGGGCGGTTGAACAACATTGCCGAATGATTCCATTTCAGCAAACCGCTGCATTTTCTTCTTGCTCATGAGGGAGGGAAATGTAATATAAACCGTTCAACGGGATTTTTTTGAGGCTTTTTCCACCCGTAAACCCATATGGGTGATATGCTTCAGCTCCTTAATCCACATAGCCTGCTCAATATCGAACCGGTATATACCCCTGTCGGGGAATCTGACATTGGTCCGGTAGGGATATGCAAGGGTATAAACTGTGGCTGCACCTTTACCCAACCATTTCCCTCCATCATCGGCAAGCTGAATTTCAACAGTGTCGCGAACCATGTTCCCACCGGGACCCTGGGTTGTAACAAACAAATAAAGATTGCTGTATTCGTACTGACCGGTATTGCGCACCAGCAGCTGCACGTTATGTGGCAAAGCCGTATCGGTTATGCTTACATTGAAATGCATATGATCGTGACTGTTCCACGACTTCCCCTGAACCGGCGTGTATTGTTCAAAGACTTTTTGTTTGTCGCACGATGCAAAGATCATGCATACCCCCGCAATCAGGCACCATGTTTTATTCATATCAGCGACGTTGTTTATTGGGGTGTTGGGGCTTATTCCGGTGATGCTTTTTTTGCGGTTTCTGTGCCGGCCGGTCTTCAAACCGGGTTAGTATTTTTTCGTCAACCGCATTTTTATACTGATAATCAATAATGGGGGCCAGGTTACTGCTTTCGACACCTTCGAGCTTTTTCACCTTTTCACCTCTCTTGTTCTTTTCAATAATCTCAATTACCTGATCAACCGAGAGGCATACAATTTCTGCCGGCATTTCCTTTTTATAGGAATACCACATAAGCCGCTTGAAAACATCTGTTTTCAGATGAAACGCCTGACCTTGTTCTGTTTCCAGGGGTATGGAGGTATTCGGAAAGTCCTTCTGGGCATCGAGATATGAGGCCAGTTCATAGTTCAGACAGCATTTCAGCTTCCCACACTGTCCTGCAAGCTTCTGCGGATTGAGTGATACTTCCTGGTAACGTGCTGCATTGGTGGTTACTGATACAAAGCTGGTTATCCAGGTGGAACAACACAATTCCCTTCCACATGATCCTATGCCACCGATACGACCTGCCTCCTGCCTGGCGCCAATCTGCTTCATCTCGATACGTACCCTCAGTTGCTCGGCCAGTACCTTAATGAGTTCCCTGAAGTCAACCCTGTCATCGGCTATATAATAGAAAATGGCTTTGGTGCCGTCACCCTGGTATTCCACATCGCCAATTTTCATTTCGAGCTTTAAATCCTGGGCTATTTTGCGCGACTTGATCATGGTTGGAAACTCAACCGCCATGGATTCATTCCACTTATCAATGTCAGCTGGTTTGGCTTTCCGGTAAACCTTTTTAAACTCTGTGCCTTCAATGGGAATATTGTTACGCTTCAACTGAAAAGCCACCAATTCGCCCACCAGCGAAACAATACCTATATCGTGGCCCGGAGAAGCCTCCACCGCCACTACGTCACCTTTTTTCAGTTTAAGCTCGTTAACATTCCGGTAAAAGCCTTTCCGCGTGTTTTTAAACCGCACTTCAACGATATCGGTGTGCTGACAGGTTTCAGGTATATCTTTGAGCCAATCGTAAGTATCGAGCTTATTGCCGCCCATGTCAACGGCTGTAACCGATTCGGCAGCATCTTTTATCAATTTATGGCATCCACGACCATTGCAATCGTTGGTCATTATCTTTCGTTTTAATTTCGATCAAGGACAAAAGTAAAAAATTAATTGGTTGAAAGTGCTTATTGATCATGCATTAACTTTAAAGCTGCTACCGGGTTATACTCCACGCTGTTTCCCAGTCCCAGTTAGCCCTCAGCGATTCCGGTTTCCCCGAAAGGTACACTTTCTCGGGTTGAATACGTTTGAGGTAATGCCCGGTATCCCAAATTCCATTGTCGTTGCTGTCGATAATACTCTTAAAACTATAATTTCCGGGGGGCAGGTAATCAAATGTAATCAGCCCTGGTTCATAAGCCCGCCTGGATGCAATCACACTGCCTTTGACATCCATCACCTGCACAAGGGCCGGATAAGTATAACAACTGAAATCCAACAATATCCGTCCGTAAAACTCAGCCCTTTGCGATACGAAATCGAGCATTATGGTATCACTCGACAGTCCGTAAATATCCCTTGCCGTATTGGGCTTCATCAGCAACCTGTATTGCGTTTCGGGTTCCCATTTGCTTTCGATGTAAAATTTCCGGTGCATAAGCGAATCGGCCATACAGCGAAATGGTTGTTTTACAAACAGGGTGTCTACCTTCTTCAGTAATTCCGCCGAATCGGGATTGATTTTTTCAATGGGCCGGGGCGCCGTAAGATATAAATGTCTGTTAAGATCGATTGTTCCCCTGTTCGCGACACTGCTGTTAAGCACCAACGATGCTTTTTGTGGTGTATCATTTTCTTTTGGAGGCTTCCGGCGTGATGCATCCCTGCCGGAACCACCTTTGACCTGCTGATGCCTTAGTGTAACCGTATCCGTCTTTTCCGTCAACCTCCCCAAAGAATCAGTGGTGAGATAATCGAGCTTAAAAACCAACGTGTCCTTTTTGCTGATTAAGGTATCTCTTATCCAATAGGTCAGCGTATCCATTTTTTTGGAGAACTCTTCGAGGTACCAGCCCTCAACAGGTCCAAAATTCACAGGGGTAATCTTCAAAGAATCGTACAAAGGCCTGCTGAAGGTAAAGGTAATCTGCTCGGAGCGGTTTCTTTCACGGTTTGTAAGAAAAACCTTTTCATTTTCTTCGATGAAATAATACATCGACAGATTCAGGGCATTCAACGTTTTACCCGGTGCTATAATGGTGTCGGACTCAAAGCGCGGTTTGTTCTGCCTTACAGCCCTGAGCGACTCATCTGCCGGCGTGATTATTTTTAGTGTGTCCTTTATAAAGCTTTGTTTCACAACGTTTCCGGCATTGATAACCAAAAGGGAATCGAGAAAAGCCATTTCCTCCACCCCCGGATCATAACGTTTATTGTTGTTCCTGTCCTTGATAGCCGCTATCCTGAAAGTATCGGGGTGAATGTTATTCACGGCAAAAAGCCCATCCTTATTTGCCCGTCCGTAATAACGGGGAATTTCAAGCAGCGGAGCGGAATCTGCAGCGGATTCGTACAGCATTATATATATCCCGGCCTCCTGATCGGCTTTCAGGTCAAATGCATTAACCACTTTCCCGGTAACCGACAATGAATCAATAATATCCCCGGTTGCAAAAATAAATTCGAAATCGGGTAGCAGATTTTCCTCGTTTAAATCGCAGAGCGAATTACCAAAATTCAAGGTATAGGTCGTTTGCGGCAACAACTCTTCCTCAAAGCTGACCCTGATGGTTTTTTCCCTGACCCTTACCAATGGAGGCTTTTCCATTGGCGGTGAAATCATAATTTCCTTAGTTTGATTTTTTAGTTTTATATATTCATCAAACGTGATATCAATTCTGTCGCCATTGAAACCGGTAGAGCGGTTGGCAGGTGTACTGCCGATAAAAGAAGGCGGATATACATCTTTTATTCCCCCGGTTGGACTCCCAAGTTTCGCACACCCCTGAAAACCCAGCAAAATAAGACCGGCAATATAGAGTCTGATTCTCATAGTCATTAATCAATCCACAAATATAAACAACATATGCGTTGCCTTATAGGTAGTTTTCTTAGATTTGCATAAATATATCTTTCATCCTATGTCATTAAATTACATCATCTGGGAGGTATTGCCTCAGCTTGTCGATTTCGGCAAATTCGAAATCAGGTATTATAGTTTATTATTTGCGCTGGGATTTGTGCTGGGATATATCATTCTGTTGAAAATATTTAAAAAACAAGGGTTAACGGCTGAATTGCTTGATAAATTAACCATTTACATGGTAGTCAGTACCATTATCGGTGCCCGTGTGGGACACTGTCTCTTTTACGAATTCGACTACTACATACAGCATCCACTGGAAATTATACTTCCCTGGAAAGGAACCATAGGCAAAGATTTTGAATTTACCGGCTTTCAGGGCCTTGCCAGTCACGGTGCGGCTATAGGAATTCTCCTCGGCATCTGGCTTTTTGCCCGTAAAACCAAATCGTCTTTCCTGTGGACCATGGACATGATTGTCATAGTGACTGCCCTGGCTGGTGCCTGCATCCGTACAGGAAACCTGATGAATTCCGAAATTTATGGACGGCCCACCCAAAGCCAATACGGAATGGTATTCACCAACGATCTTACACATGTGCTTACCTACAAATACGAGGGTTTCATCGACAAAGTGAGTTACAGCAAGGATAAATCCACCGTATGGCCTGCTGAAAAAGGCGTACCATTAACCATGGACATCCGCTTTTCGAAAAAAATCAAAGACGAAAACCAGCTCCGTCATTTTGGAGATCAATTGCTTTTGAATGACTTTGCCCGTTATTCGTTCGACAACAATGTGTTTTTACCCGGTGGCGATTCACTTCGCTATCAGCTCGAACGCAGGGACCGGCAATACCATTTGACTGCCCAGATTGGCGGTCGGCCGCGTCATCCAACGCAAATATATGAAGCAGCAAGCTATGTGTTCATATTCTTTTTATTGCTTTTTATATTTTACAGGCTCGACAAGCGACTGAAAAACGGATTTATCTTTGGTGTATTTCTTACACTCCTTTTCCTGGCCCGGTTTTTTATTGAATTTATCAAGGAAAACCAGGAAGCTTTTGAGGACGCCATGACATTAAACATGGGCCAGTGGCTTAGCATTCCTTTTGTGCTGGCCGGTTTGGTATTGATATACCTGAAGTGGCCCGGAAAACCTGTTGAAACGTGAGCCATTCACCTGATCATCACCGCCACAATCACGTGCCCGCCAACACATCGGGAAAAAGCCTGTTGTGGTCAACTTTCCTGAACCTGTTTATTTCTGTTGCCGAAATAATCGGCGGACTGGTTTCCAACAGTCTCGCCCTCATTTCGGATGCCCTGCATAACCTGGGCGATACATCGGCTCTTTTTATTGCCTATGTAGCCAATATCATCAGCCGGAAAAAATACAGCCCTAAAAAAACATTCGGATATAAGCGTGTTGAAATACTGGCCGCACTGTTCAACGCCTTAATCCTGTTGGTAATTATTGTCTACCTTTTTATCGAAGCCTATAAACGCATTGGCAATCCGCAACCTGTTAAAGGGTTAATTATGTTTGCGGTTGCCGTTGTCGGTTTACTTGCCAACCTTATTTCGGTGTTCCTCCTTAAAAAACACTCGGGTGATAACCTTAATATAAAGGCCGCCTACCTGCACCTGTTGGGCGATACCATTTCCTCCGTAATTGTAATCGTCTCGGCTGTACTGATTCACTTTTTCAGCATTTACTGGATTGATCCGCTGGTAACCATTTTACTGGGCATTTACCTGATGAAGGAAACCTTTTCCATCATCAGGGAAACCTTGGATATACTAATGCAATCAACACCTCCGGGACTTGACCTTACCCGCGTAAAAGCAGAACTCGAATTGTTGCCCGAAATTGATAATATTCATCACGTACACGCCTGGAATCTTAACGATCAGGAAATTCATTTCGAATGTCATATCGACCTAAAAACCGATATCCGTATCAGCGAAACCGGAAATATCAAAACCCAAATTAATGATATCCTGGTAAACAAATTTGGCATCACCCATGTTACTATACAATATGAATACAATTGCTGTGGCGACAAAAACCTGATTCATAACAATTGATAACTTACACGAAAGCCATGGAAGAGAGAAAAGTAATTGTAAAAGGCATAAATTGTAATCATTGCAAAATCAATGTTGAAAATGGTTTGATGAAAATCAACGGCATCAACAAAGCGCTTGCCGATATTGTCAATGGGAGGGTTCTCATTACGGGAACACAAGTAAATCTCGATCAGGTAAAAAACGCCATCGAAGAATTGGGTTATGGCTACGGAGGTGTTTCTGAATAAAGGTGTTTACATTTTATCGTGAAAAACATCTTCCGTTGATATTGTTTTTATAAGGGTTTTGTATATTTGCAGGCTCTATTAATGATCGAGATTGTTCGTCAAATCTAAACTTTATTTTAATGTACAAGATAGTTTTGTTGCGGCATGGTGAAAGTACCTGGAACAAGGAAAACCGTTTTACCGGGTGGACCGATGTAGATCTCAGTGAAAAGGGCATGGAAGAAGCAAAGAATGCCGGCATGGTTATGAAAGAAGCCGGTTACGAATTCGATGTGGCATATGTTTCGGTGCTGAAACGTGCCATGAGAACCTTGTGGCTTGCTCTCGAAGAAATGGATCAGCTGTGGATCCCCTGGATCAAAACATGGCGTCTTAACGAAAGACATTATGGCGCATTACAGGGATTGAACAAGGCCGAAACAGCTGCCTTGCACGGTGAAGAAAAGGTAAAAATCTGGCGGCGCAGCTACGATGTCCCCCCTCCCCCGCTCGAAAGGTCTGATCCAAGGTATCCGGGCAACCATCCGGCTTATAAAAGCCTGCCTGCCAAGGATATCCCAACTACCGAATGTCTCAAGGACACGGTTGACCGTTTTCTGCCTTACTGGCACGAAACCATTGTTCCGGCTGTCAAATCGGGCAAGCGTGTGCTCATTGCCGCCCACGGTAACAGCCTCAGGGCGCTGGTGAAATACCTCGATAACATGACCGAAGAAGAGGTTATTGAACTGAACATACCCACCGGCACACCGTTGGTTTATGAACTGAACAATGAGCTGAAACCATTGCGTCATTATTACCTCGGCGATCAGGAAGCCATTAAAAAGGCCATGGATTCTGTTGCCAACCAGGGTAAAGCCAAGTAATTGTCCGGGTAATTTTATTGCATAAAGGCGTGACATATCCTGTCGCGCCTTTTTTGTTATACAACTATTTCCAGCAAATAAACGGCTGCGTTATAAAGGCAGTGAAAACAGATACTATACCAGATGGTTCGGTAACGAAACCGCAGATAACCAAGAACCAGCCCAATAAAAAACAACCAGATTACTGAAAAAAAAGAAAAATGAATGAACGAAAAAAGAATGGCGGTAATCAGGATCACCATCTTGGGCGAAGTAAACCGCAATAAATTATTAAACAAAACGCCCCTGAACAACATTTCTTCGAAAAACCCCGGTAAAACCGAAACAAATAAAATGCCAACCGGAAGGTGTTGTGAAGTTATTGTCTGGTAACAAACATAATAATCCACCGTTTCCAGCCCAAGCATATGATTGATAATGTCGGCAAGCACAATGACTATCAACGCCAGACTCGGGGCAAAAACGGAAATGATCAGCAAAGGTTTCCACCTGATGTTCCATTTGAAAAGCCTGACGAAATTGCGCAGGTCAAACATTACGAACAACACAATTATCAGAAAAAGCAAGCTGTTAAATACAATTTCATGCGTCAGCAGGTCGATTCCGGAATCCTCATTCAATGACAGCACAATGACGATCACAACACTGAGGAACAATAGTATGGTCTGAACAAAGTATTTCTTATTGGCATCGGCATAATCGATACGGGCCCCCTGCAACTGCCGGCCACAGCCAATACAAAAGTTTGCATTGGGCAGGTTATCCTTTCCGCAATTAGAGCATTGCATATGAATCAGGCCTGGTTAATCTTATACTTATAGGCACCATAGGATGCTTTAACAAAAGCTACGATAAATATAATCTTAAAGATAATTCCTTGCAGAAGGGTCATGGGATCCACAATGCCATTCAATAAAATGATCGATAAATAAATCAGGGCGCCTGTAAAAATTGCAGCAAAAGCCTTATTCGCAGCCCAAAATCCTAAACCGGCATAAATCACTGCCAGTATCAGGTTAATGCCGAGTAATGCTGGTTCCTCTGTTTTGGCAAATACAATTGCTGCTGAAATGGCTGTAAATCCGGCTAAAAGAAACAAAACCAGGCGGGCTTGTCCTACTTTCGCCCTGACATTGTCCTCGTCGAGTTTATTGAGCGCGTAATTACTGCTGAATGATTGTTGTTCTTCAGTTGTTCCCTGTAAAGGGTAACCGCACTTCGCGCAAAAGCGGTCAGCATCATTGTACGGT
>JAFGVG010000378.1 GCA_016938095.1 Bacteroidales bacterium | reverse complement strand
CGTTGAGCAGTGCGCTGTCACCCACCCCTCCCTTTCACCTTTTGTCAGTAAAGCGCCGTATAACCCTTTTTTGGCACTGGGGCCGGGATAAAGATTGTATGAAAAAATCTCGTGCAATGATTCGGTACGGCTGTGAACCACAACCTGCTTACCGTTAAAATGGGTGTGCCTGAAAGTCGGCGCCACATATATCACCGAATCAACCGAAAACTTCTCCGGCAAATCGCAGGTGGCGATTATTTTCTGCAGCATGGATAATCCCATGGCGAAGAAACCTGCATTTGCCGGGGCAATGGCGATTCCACCCACTCCTATCTTATCATTCCCTGCAAAATAGAAAAACGCAGCAAGTTCCTGATCCCTGAGCCATTCCATGGTTTCCTTCCGCAGGTTTTCAAAATCATACCCGTACTTATCGGCAAACCGTTGTTTATCTGTAGGAAAACTATCCGCTACCACCATCGTATCGGGGTCGCGGCGACGCATATACGCCTCGGTATAATTGGCCGAAACACCATTGGTAACCCTGTGAACCACCGCTTCGGTATATTCACCTTTGCCGGGAATATCGTACTTAACTTCAAATGAATTGCTGTTTTCACCACCTACAGCAGCCATTGCCAACTGATCAACGGTATCGTAAAAAGTTATTTTTTTGCTGTTGTTTATCAGTGAAACGATTTCTTCCGGAAGGATAATCTTTTTTTGCTTAACCAGTTCAAGGATTTCGATCATATCTTTTCTTTTTTATATGGATATTAAATTTAGGATATTTTTGTTATTTGCGAATCATTTCGTTGTTGAAAAAAGGCGGAGAAACCACCCATAAAACTTCGCCATTTCCCTTCCCCGTCATGCGGGCGCTGTCGAGTGATTTCATGTTAAAGTAAACATTGTCGCCCGTAGTAAGTTGATGGTGTTTGCCATCAATGTCAAAGGTGTATTTTCCGTGCAAAACGCGACAGAAAACCTGTCCGCCGTAATCGGCAAACAGACCTTTCACATCGGACCCCGCTTCAAAAATTAGCAGGTAAGCATCCATGTTATTGCTGGGTTCGTGTCCTGACAAAAGGTATAATCCGGTGCCCGATTCGCTTTTCGCCACCAACCGGATTTCGTTCCGGTGTATAACCGGAAACCTGCCGAACGATTCATTCTCGCCAATAAGTTCACCAACAGTGGTATGCAAACTTTCGGCAATGGCTTTAAGGGTGGAAATAGACGGAGAGGCTTTGGCATTTTCAATTTGTGAAAGGGCACTTGAACTGACACCCACCAACCTGGCCAGGTCGTTCAGCTGCAGTTTGAGTTGCTCCCTCTTGCGTTTAATGCGTTCTCCTATGCGGTTCATTTTTGACTTTACCGTCACAAAGATAAATATAATTTAATTAATTAAGAAATGCTTAATTAAAAAAGATGCTGGATGATTCTGGATACTGGATGCTGGATGCATTGGAAGTTTGATACGGTTTGATAGGGTGCTATATAATGAAGGAATGAAAAAATGAAGGAATGAAGAAATAGGGTGTTGGGCCTGCTTGAGGCAGACAGGCGGAGTCGAATGGTTGCTGAGCGGAGTCGAAGCAACACCGACAGCTGTATATTACCACTACCCAAAATTCCCTCCAATCCTGCTGTAGATATTTTCGGGTTGCCAGTTGATATCGTTGCCCAGCACCATTCGTGTACCTTTTGTCGGCGATACCACAAATCCGTTTTTCGTCAGAAAGTCGACAGCCACAGTATTATCGGCAGGCAGTACAACCCTTTCTGAAGTGGTGCATTTGATTTTTAAAAGCTCCAGCCCAGCCACTGCTGAAATTGCCAAAACAGGCCCCTCCTTCAGTGTGGGGATATAAAACCCCTGTAAAACGCCTTCCGATACATACAGCAAGGCACTTTCCAGAAAACCCGAAAGCAGCGGTTCGCGGTTTTCAGCAGTGATCATGGCGTCCATTTGCAGCAGTTGATACCGGTATTGTTCATCATAACCTATAATTTCAGGAACAGTTGCGCGCTGTGGAAAAGGATTCTCCCTGTTCATGAATACATATTCTGTAATGGTTTCAAATCCGGCCCTGGTGTAAACTGGTTTACCGAATTCTGTAGCGGTAAGCAGGCAGGTATGGATGTGATGACGCTTTACAATACCCAGCAGTTCATTGACAATTTGCAGGCCAAGGCCCCTGTTTCTGAAATCGGGATGAACAATAATGTGTGCAAGCCAGGCAGTATTGTTGTAGATAATAGCCACACCCATGCCTGCAATGCAGTTCTCCATTTCCACTTTTAACGGAAAGCAAAAAGAAGAATTAATATAGTATGTTGTATCGGTAATGATATCGGACCAGCCATCGGGTTGGAGTTTCCGAAGGTTTTCGAGGTCTTTGGTGGTAATGGTATTGAAATGCATGTGAAAAACTGATTATTGGCAATAATAATTCATAAGGGTCAGATTCAATTACAACAAACTGTTTTTTTTTGGTTCTGAGTGCGTATAATACAGTTCAGACATCAATTGTAATATGGTTTTTGAATTTCCAAATTAGCCATTATCTTTGCAGCCTGAGTTGAATGAAGTAAATTGTTTTAGGAGAGATGCCGGAGTGGTCGATCGGGGCAGTCTCGAAAACTGTTGAACCCTTCGGGGTTCCGAGGGTTCGAATCCCTCTCTCTCCG
>JAFGVG010000377.1 GCA_016938095.1 Bacteroidales bacterium | reverse complement strand
ATGTCGCGGTTGTAAAAACCCAGGTAACCGAATTCGGCTTTGGCCATCAGCACAAATTCACTCACCAGCTTGGTATACCAGGCGCCTTTAAAGGTCCATTTGTGGTACTCAATAAATTTGAACTTCTGCTCGTTTTCGCGACTGGAAATCTCATCTTCAGTATATTGTTGAATTGATTCATCAGCATAGCCTGCATATTTGGATGCCATTTTATCGCCAATCTGCAGTTTTTCGGCACTTGAAAGCAGCCAGTAGTTTTCTTTCCTGAACAGTGAATAGGGAGGGGTAAGCTTCAGTGACAGCGAAAACGAAGAGCCCCTGCGGGGATAGATCATCTGATCCTGCGAACTGCGTGAGAGTGTCAGGGTGGCGCTGATAATTTGCGATATGCCGTTGTTAATCAGGAAGTAACTGCCGTAATTTTTCAGGCTGTAACGCTGATAACTGAGTTCGGAATAAACGGAAAAATAGTCATCGGGCCAGGCCAGTCGCCGTCCCAATCCAATGGATGTTCCCAGAACCTTAAAGAAACCGTCCTGTTTTTCTTCGCCCCATGTACGGTAGGGGTGGGTAATGGTATAGTAAAACGAAGTGGAGAAGCTATTAGGCTTTTTACCGCCAAACCAGGGTTCGACAAACGATAAATTGTAGGCCTGGTAAAACCGGCCATTCGATTGCGCACGTACCGATACGGTTTGGCCATCACCGGTGGGAACAGGTCGCCATGCCTTGGGATTAAGAATATTACGGGCTGAAAAATTCGAAAAGCGCAGTCCAATGGTGCCTACAAAACCATAGCCACCCCAGCCGCCGGAAACCTCGAGCTGGTCGTTCGACCGCTCTTCCACGGCATATTCGATATCCACAGTACCATCGGAGGGATTGGGCCTTACGTCGGGCGTAATGTTTTCGGGGTTAAAATGTCCCATGGCGGCCAATTCCCTGACAGAACGTATAATGTAGGTACGGCTGAACAAATCACCGGGAATACTTCGGATTTCACGCCTGATGACATGCTCGTTGGTTTTTGTATTACCCTTGATGAGTACTTTGTTGATGTAAGCGGGGCTTCCTTCGAACACCCGTATTTCGAGGTCGATGGAGTCGCCGTCGATGTTGGCTTCAACAGGATCAACCGAGGCAAACAGGTAACCTTCGTCCATGTATTGCGAAAGCACGGCATCATCTTCCTGTGTAAGTCGTTTTTGCAGGAATTCCTGATCGTAAATGTCGCCTTTTTTCATACCCAGTACCCGGTTTAGCGATTCGGTACTATGTTTGGTATTGCCTATCCACCGGATGTCTCTAAGGTAATACTGGATACCTTCTTCGATACTTAATTCAAGACCTATGCGCTTGTGATTCAGGTCAACCAGTTTTTCGCCCTGAATTTTGGCATCGCGGTAGCCATGTTTGTTATAAAAGGCGATGAATTTCTTTTTGTCTTCTTTGTATTCTTCGTCAATGTATTTGGAGGGTTTGAAGATGTTCAGGTTTTTCTGCTTTGTTTTTTTCATGGTTCTTCTCAAGCGGATGTCGGTAAAGGCCTCATTGCCCACAAAATCGATATCGGCAATCTTAACTCTTTTTCCCTTATCGACAATAATATCCAGGAAGACTTTGTTTCCCGGCGAAGTATCGGCTTTCTGAATAAAATCGACCTTGCATTTGAAAAAACCTTTGTCAACAAAATGTTTCCTGATAATGGTATTGGTGTTGTTGAGAACGTTTTCGGTAACCTGGTTGCCAGGCTTCAGCTTTATTTTTTCTTCAATATCCTTGGTGTCGTTTTTATTGAGCCCCTGTATTTTTAGTTTGGAAAGCCGCGGTTGCTCGGTAAGTTGAATTTCGAGGGAAATGACCTTTCCTTCAATTTTGGTGGCAACAATTTTTACATCGGAAAAAAGGCCAAGCGTCCAGAATTTGTTCAGCGCCTTGGTTATGTCGTCGCCAGGAACCGTAATTTCCTGGCCAACTGACAGTCCCGAAATATTTACCAGGTAAGCCGATTGCAGGTATTTAACACCTGTTACCGTTATGTCCCCAATGATGAAATCCCTGGTTCTTTCATAATCCATGTGAGAAGACGCCGGTAATTGTCCGGTAGCCGTAATGGAATAAACGAGCAGTGCTATGGCCAGTATGGGATTTTTCATGCGATGTCAGCTGTTAACAATGGTATTTGTTTTTATTTGTTCGGTTGTTTTTCCAAATCTTCTTTCGCGGTGCTGAAAGCTGATGATGGCCTCGTAAAGATGTTCTCTTCTGAAATCGGGCCATAATGTGGGGGTAAAGAATAACTCGGTATAGGCTATTTGCCACAGCAGGAAGTTGCTGATCCTGAATTCACCGCTGGTGCGAATAAGCAATTCCGGATCGGGAAAACCCGTTGTGTCGAGGTAAGATTCAAAGGTTTTTTCATTGAGTTGGCTGGGATCAACTTTGCCAGTGGTTATATCGTTTCCCAGCTTTTTAACGGCATTCAGAATTTCCCACCGTGAACCGTAACTTAAAGCCAGCACCAGGGTTAGTCCTGTATTCCCGGCGGTTTTCTTTTCGGCCTGGCGCAATTGGGCAAGAACGTCGGTTGGAAGGCTTTCGGTATTGCCAATGCTTAGTAGACGGATATTGTTGTCGAGCAAGGTTTTGGTTTCGGCATGAATGGTGGAAACCAGCAATGCCATAAGGGCATCGACTTCCATTTTGGGCCTTTTCCAGTTCTCTGTTGAAAATGCATAAAGTGTAAGGTACTGAATGTTAAGCTCTGCAGAGGCTTCTACCGTATCGCGTACGGCAGCCACGGCATTTTTATGACCGAAGATGCGCTTGTTACCGCGCTTTTCGGCCCACCTTCCATTGCCATCCATAATAATGGCAATGTGGCGTGGGAGCCTGTTTGCATCAATCCTATCCTTCAATGTGTTTTTCATATACACTAGTCATACGCCGGGCAGTCGGTCGCAAAATTAAAAAACTTAAAGGTAATAAAAACACCGAGAAAGGAATACCAGTCATTATTATGCAGAAAAGAATGTGTACCCGACGGATTCTCAAGTCCATCAAGCCTGTCGCTGAAAGATTTCCGGAACGACCACTCAGCACCTGCGCTTACCCTTGATGAGAGATTGACCTTTACACCGGCCCCGAAGGGAAAATTCAGGCAGTTCACCACGTCGGCATCCGAACCGGTGATCAATGAACCACTAATGCCCAGTGATACGTATGGCGTATAGTCCCATTTGATTATATTTGGGGTAAAGGGCAGGAAGTTAAACTCAACCTGCAGAGCCATATCAACCAGCGATGTTTGGAATTGGGCAGGTGCAAAAGGTCTGTCTGCATTCAGTCTTTCCGGAAAATCGAGGTCGCTGCCCGATAAATCGGCATAATAAGCGCTTGCCCTTATGGCATAACGGGTATTGAGGTTATACCGGTAAAGCAATCCGAGTGAAACGGCAGGCCGGTAAAGGTGACGGTTGGGATTGATATCGCCCATATAATAGGCAGTTCCTCCAAAAATGCCTATGTTGGCATCACGTTGCGCTGCTGCCTGCAAGGGAATAAGCAGCAACAACAATGGCAGATATGATAGCAAGTGTTTCCGCATTCATTATCATGTTTGTTGGAATTAAACGCAAAGTAATGGAATTTTAGCGCCTGAAATCACAAATATTCATAAAAAAACAGAAAAATGCACAACGGAAACAGCCATCAGAATTTTGCTCTTCTCCAGGTAGGATCAAGGAAAATTGGCAGTCCACGTCGTGAGGTGGGGATGCGGTAAATCAGGTTGATGGATGAGATCCAGTAGCCATCCCAGCGTTTTGACCAGGGCGATTTAAATCCATCCATAAAATCAGTGAAGGATTGACGATAACCAATTTCATATCCCATCATCCATTTATCGCTGATGATGATTTTAAAGCCTGCACCAACAGGTATGGCTCCTGTAAAGCTCAGCCCGTCTTTATATTCATCTCCTTCGCGGGGTTCGTCAACAGTGAGTTCGGGCCAGTACATGGTGGCTCCAAAACCGGCAAAAACATATATACCCAACGAAGAATAGTCGTTTATCATTCCCCTGCGGTTAAACATGGCTGCCGACCGGGCAACATGAAATTCGGGCAACAGGTAATACTCGTATTGTCCCGAAAACTCCACCAACTGGGTAAGTGAACTAAATCCCCGGAGTTCATTTCTGGAACCGTCGTAATCTTCGGTTTTACTGTATCCGTATGCCAAAGAGGTTTTAACAGATGTGCGTGGATCAATTCGGTAACGAAGGCCACCGTATATAGAAGGCCTGGTGGTGCGGAAAGTTATATCCTTGATAAAGAGCAGACTTGTGGCGTTGGGTGCACCACCTAAATCGCTATATACGTTGGTGGTTCCGACGCCCAAAATAGCTTCAATTCTTTTCAGCTTCCATTGCTGCGCCGATAATGGAATAAACAGGAAAAGGGCGATGATTGCGCTGAATAACCATTTAACCATATCCTACCTTAATTAAGGGTATAGGACAAAGATAATAAAATAGTTAAATAATTGGATGATAATTTATTTTTCTTCTTCAACCAGGTCGGCATCAACCAATATTCTACCACAATACTCACAAACAATGATCTTTTTCCGCGAACGGATATCGAGCTGCCGTTGGGGTGGTATCTGGTTAAAGCAGCCACCGCAGGCATCACGTTCTACCGAAACCACGGCAAGCCCGTTGCGGGCATTTTTTCTAATTTTTTTATAGGCGGTAAGCAGTCGTTCTTCAATGATTTGTTCATACTCCTGCCTTTTTTTCAGCAGTTGTTCCTCTTCTTTTTGTGTGTCAGAGGTGATATCGTCAAGCTCGGATTTTTTCAGCTGAAGGTCGCCTTTGCGCTCTTCGAGTACTTTTTTCGATTCCTCAATGTAATCGGTTTTTTCCTTTGCCTGGGCAGTAAATTCCTTGATCCGCTTTTCGCTCAGTTCAATCTCGAGGGTCTGAAATTCAATTTCTTTTGAAAGGGAGTCAAATTCACGATTGTTCCGCACATTGTTCTGTTGCTCTTCGTATTTCTTGATCAGGCCCTTTGAATTGACCATGTCGTTTTTCTTGCCTGAAATGGCCGATTCAATGCTCTTTATTTCTTCCTGGAGTTTTTCGATCCTGGTTTCCAAACCGGCAATCTCATCTTCAAGATCCTGTACTTCAAGCGGTAATTCTCCGCGAAGGGTCCTTATTTTATCAACTTCGGAGTTGATCAGCTGAAGCTTATATAACGCCCTGAGCTTCTCTTCTATGGTAAGTTCTGCAACCTCGGCTACCTGTTTTTTTTCTGCCATACCTTATAAATAGTTAATAGGATTGGTATTAATATGTGAAAAACGGATTGCAAAATTAGGTAAATTTTTTCTAAGAATATCATAAAATATTTCAATAGTGAATTGCTCACTTTCGTAATGGCCTATATCGGCAATAACCAGATGGTCCTCCGCCTCAAAAAACTGATGATACTTTATGTCGGCCGTCAAAAACATTGTTGCACCCGACCGTATGGCGGCATCAATCAGGAACGACCCGCTTCCCCCGCAAAGAGCAACCTTACGGACCGGCTTCTGCAGCAGTCGGCTGTGCCGTATAACCCGGCATCCCAAAACCGACTTAACCTTTTGCAGAAAGGTTTCCTCATCTGTGGGTTCGGTAAGTTCGCCGGTCATGCCCGAACCTGCCATCTCGTTTACATTCTCCAAAGAAATTATATCATAGGCTACTTCCTCGTATGGATGTGCTGCAATCAGGGCACGGATAACAGCTGACTGCCTGGCCCGGGGAAAAACAGTCTCAATCCGCAGTTCGTCTTCGAAGTGCAACTGACCCACTTTGCCGGTAAAGGGTTTGGCGCCTTCGAGGGCCCTGAAGCTGCCTTTACCTGTCGACTGAAAACTGCAAGAATCATAGCGGCCAATGTGTCCGGCACCGGCCTCAAAAAGTGCCGAACGAACGACATCGGCATGTGCAACGGGAACATAGGTGATTAGCTTGCACAAACTGTTCTGCTGGGGTACCAGTATTCTTGTGTTTTCCAAACCCAGCTTGCTGCATAGGGTACTGTTTACACCGTTAATCAGGTTGTCGGCATTGGTATGGGCTGCATATAGCGCTATATTATTCCGGATGGCATTGATGATAACGGTTTCGGTTACAGTTTTGCCGGTTAGCTTTTTTACCGGATTAAAAATGGCAGGGTGGTGCGACAGGATAAGGTTGCAGCCTTCTTTTACCGCCTCATCAACGACCCCGGGGGTGACATCAATACACAGCAAAATACCCGTAATGGTCGATTCAGGATCACCCACGCTAAGTCCGGAATTGTCATAATCTTCCTGATACCCGACAGGAATAGCGGCTTCCAGTATACCGGTAATTTCACGAAGTGTCATGTGCGGGAATGCTTTAAAGTTAATAGCAATTCGGTATTAACCGCTGCATCAAATGTATAAATGCCAGAGCCAAAGATAATACTGTGCTATTTACAGCGTATCTTTAATTTCCAGCAACATGGTTTTAATTTGGTTAAGGGTTTTGATCACCTCATAATTGTTATAGGTATCCTCGCGGTTATCACGTAATTTTTTTCGCGCACCACTGAGTGTAAGGCCTCTCTCCTTTACCAGGTGATAAATCAGCTGAATATTGTCAATATCCTGCTGCGTGAAAAAGCGGTTGCCTTTTTTGTTTTTCTTGGGTTTGATAATATCAAATTCCTTTTCCCAAAACCTGATCAGCGAAGCATTTACCTTGAACATCTCGGAAACTTCGCCAATGGTGTAATACAGCTTTTCTACCTTTTTTTCTTTATAGGGCATATCGATGGGATAAAATGAACACCCTAAGATAGAAAAATATTTTCGGTTAAACGAATACTTTATGAAATTGCTTTTGGCCATTGGCCATTGGCTATTGGCTATTGGCTGTTGGCCATTGGCTATAGGCTATTGGCCATTGGCTTTTGGCTAACAGCTAACGGCCAACAGCTAAAGGCTGTTTTTAGTCAAACGATTGACCCGGCCTCATCGAAAGTTCAATCATACGATCGTATTCATCAGCCGTAAGGTCATTGAAGAAGTAATTAATTGGATTCACCTTCTCGCCGTTCCGTTGAACTTCATAATGAAGGTGGGGTGCAGTGGACAACCCTGTATTACCGACAAAGCCAATTACGTCACCGCGTTTAACTTTCTGGCCTTTTTTCACACTGAAGCCATTGAGGTGACCATACAGTGTTTTAATACCAAAACCATGATTGATAACAATGTGATTGCCATATCCGCGTTGCGACGATTCAACCAGTTCCACAACCCCGTCGCCTGTGACATATATATCGGTGCCGGTGGGAGCCGTGAAGTCAATACCGTAGTGAAATTTCTTGATTTTGTAAATGGGATGAATTCTATAACCCCATCCCGAAGCAGTTCTTTCGAGGTCTTTGTTGGCGATTGGCTGAATGGCCGGAATGGACGCAAGCATCTTTTCTTTGCTGACAGCCATTTTGGTGAGTTCGTCATACGATTTCGATTGTATGACCACTTTACGTGTAATTACATCTAAACGTCTGGCGGTATTGATAACCATTTTCGAATTTTCCATCTTCTCCAGGTCTTTGTAACGGTTGGTACCGCCAAAGCCTCCTTCTCTTACGGAATAATTCAAGGGTTCAGCTTCAAAAATAGTTCGGTAAATATTGTCGTCGCGCTGTTGCATATCGCTGAGCACTGCTTCAATATCATCGAGCTGTTTATTAAACAATTCAATGTTTAGGCTCATTTCGCCTATTTGCCGCTTTAACCCCTTTTCTTTGGGAGTGTCAAAAGCCATTGAATACAAGAGGTAGCCGATACTGGCGTTTAATGCAAAAGCAAAGAAAAATCCCAGGATTTTAAGCGCTTTTTGCCTGAATGATGATTCAACCCTGTAATAACTGAGTGAATCCGGATTGAATTTGTACTTGATCTTGCCCATTGGTGAAATGTTTTCGTCAATCAATATCGCTGCAAGCGTTATTTATTATTTGTCCATATTCTGCTGCCGTGAGGCTTGTATCGAAATAGTAGGATGGGTTTACCGGTCGTCTCTGATGCAGTACTTCGTAATGTAAATGCGGCCCGGTGGCTCTTCCCGTCTCGCCCACAGCTCCAATCACCTGTCCCCTCTTTACCTTTTCTCCCTGTTTAACCAAAATGGTGTTCAGATGAGCATAGCGGGAACCAAAACTGAACTT
>JAFGVG010000376.1 GCA_016938095.1 Bacteroidales bacterium | reverse complement strand
TGTAAAACTTGATTCCACGGTCCAGGACAAATACGCCGACCTTCCGCTGGCCAAAGGAATGGTTTTCGAAGATATGATGTACCGGCACTGGGATGCCTGGCACGATTATACTTATTCCCACATTTTCATAACTGAGATTCGCGATGGTAAAATCGGCAAGGGAACCGATATCCTCGATGGGGAAAGATACGATTCGCCCTTACCGCCTTATTTTGACATGGCCGATATTGCCTGGAGTCCCGATGGTGTTACACTCGCCTATTCCTGTAAAAAACTTCACGGAAAAGCCTTTGCTGAAAGCACCAACACTGATATTTTTTTATACGATGTGGAGGGAAAGACCACCGAAAACATCACCGATGGTATGCCGGGCTATGAGCGTTACCCTGTATTTTCACCCGATGGTTCCAGGCTGGCCTTCATGAGTATGGCCACACCGGGTTATGAAGCAGATAAGGAAAGGCTTTTTGTATACGACCTGAACAACAGGGAAAAAACATACCTGACCGATGGTTTCGACCAGAATGCAACGCACTTTACCTGGAGTGCCGATGGTGAACAACTTTACTTTATCAGCGGCACCAAAGCCACCTACCAAGTATATGCCATAAACACCCGTTCGCGGGAGATCAGACAAATCACCAAAGGACATCACGACTACACCGCGCTGGCCTGGCAAAACGAAATGATGACGGGTATGAAAGGTACGCTGTCTATGCCGCCTGAAATTTTCAGGATTGAGCCGTCAGACGGCAGCGAAACACAGCTGACTTTTACCAACAAAAACATTTACGATGTAATCAAAACCGGTAAGGTTGAAGAACGCTGGATAAAAACCACCGATGGCAAGGATATGCTGGTATGGGTAATCTACCCTCCCGATTTCGATCCGGGAAAAAAATACCCTGCCCTGCTCTATTGCCAGGGAGGACCTCAAAGTGCGGTATCGCAGCGTTTTTCATTCCGCTGGAATATGCAGCTGATGGCTGCCAATGACTATATTGTGGTTGCACCCAATCGCAGGGGACTTCCCACGTTCGGACAGGAATGGAATGCTCAGATCTCGGGCGATTACGGCGGTCAAAATATTAAAGATTACCTGAGTGCCATTGATGCCCTGTGCAAAGAACCTTATGTTGACAAGGAACGGCTTGGTGCAGTGGGCGCAAGCTATGGCGGTTATTCCGTACTTTACCTGGCCGGAAACCACAACAAACGTTTCAAGGCTTTTATCTCGCACTGTGGTATGTTTAACCTCGAAAGCCAGGCAGCAGGTACCGAAGAAATGTTTTTTGTGCATCACGATCTGGGCGGTTATTACTGGGATAACCCCAAACCTAAAAGCTACACTCAATTCTCGCCTCACCTATACGTGGATAAATGGGATACCCCCATTATGCTGGTCACGGGCATGAACGATTTCCGTATTCCTTACACCGAAAGCCTGCAAGCTTTTAATATTGCACAGTTAAGGGGCATACCCAGCAAACTGCTCATATATCCCGATGAAAACCATTGGGTGTTAAAGCCACAAAACAGCATTTTATGGCAACGTGAATTTTTCGGATGGCTGGATAAATGGCTAAAATAAACCAACCCATTGCATGAACCCGATGATTGAAAAACGGTTAATTGCCTTATTGGGTGTTTTGATGTTCGTTATTCATTATGCTTCGGCACAGCAAGGCCCAAATGACATGGATGAACTGACTGTTGTTAAATGCACCGATTTTGAAGTAACAGGTTTGGGTGAAGACCCCCAATGGGAAAAAGCCTCCTGGGTAAATCTCACACAGCAACAAACCCAGTCTCCTTACGCCACGCGCTTTAAAATAATGTATTCCGACAGTGGCATTTATTGCCTGTATCACTGCGCCGACAACCAAATTCATGCCACACTGCAGGGGAATAACCTGGATTTATGGACCGAAGATGTAGTGGAAGCCTTTTTCTGGGCCGATGAAACCGTGCCGGTATATTTCGAATATGAACTTTCGCCGCTAAACTACGAGCTGGTACTGCTGGTGCCCAATTACAACGGTAATTTTTTAGGCTGGACACCCTGGCATTACAGTGGCAACCGGCTTACCCGCCATGCAGTTAAGCACGAAACCACCGGCGATAATCAGGAAACCCTTATAGCCTGGTGGGCTGAATGTTATATTCCTTTTGAACTGATGAAACCAATGGTGACAAAAACCCCTGAAAAGGGAACCTACTGGCGTGCCAATTTTTACCGCATCGATCATGACAATCCGCCGGGCATGTGGTCGTGGGTGCCCTTTGAAAAACATTTTCACGAATTCAGGACTTTCGGAACCATCTGTTTTCGTTGACAGGTTTCCCTGTTAACGATTGTAATCGAGTTTGAAAGTAGCACCAATCATATATTGGGCAAAGGGATTGCCCTTCTTAAGGTGCACTTCGGCTATATAAAACAATTCCATATCGGTTCTCCACACAGGTACTTCGTTGCCCAGGTAAAACCGGATAATATTGATTCTGTTGTCACGCAAGTGATAATAGGGTTCAATGGCTACATAAGGATTCATTTTCCGGTTAAGCTTATAATCGAACATTAAACGGTTACGGAGATATTCTTTGGGTTTTTTATCACCGGTAACTGCATACTGGTATCGAAAACGATTAGTCACCCTCACATCATTTGAAAACCGCCGGGGTTGATAAACCAGGTCGGCAGTAAACTTATTGCGGTCGGATGATTCGTCGCCCCGGAATTCATAATCGGTGAACTGATTTTTTATGTATGCATAGCTATATGAAGCAGCAACATCCAACCGCCGGTTCAGGGCATATTTAAG
>JAFGVG010000375.1 GCA_016938095.1 Bacteroidales bacterium | reverse complement strand
CCGAAAATTGCTCATTTACGAATAGTAAACTCCGCATTTTCGGACTGCGCAAGCCTTGCAAATGGAACTCTCTGAACAGACACATGATCAGTAAAACATTTTTCCAACTTTATTGACAAACTCTAATTAAACATTTTACTAACACTATTAAAGACGCTGATTAATTGTTGATAACCTGGAACAGTTCCATCGTTATTTTTACTTTTCGAAGCCCTATTTTTGCCCCTGTATGTATGCCATAATTGACATCGAAACAACAGGTGGCAATCCCCAACGCGATAAAATAACAGAAATTGCTGTTATCCTGCACGATGGTAAGTGTATCACCCGGGAATTCACCACGCTTATCGACCCTGAATGTCGGATACCTTATCATATCAGTGCCTTAACTGGTATTACCAACGAAATGGTAGCCGGTTCTCCAAAGTTTTTTGAGATAGCCAGAGAACTGGTTGAACTAACACACGATTGTATTTTTGTAGCCCACAATTCGGCTTTCGATTATGGTTTTATCCGGAGCGAGTTTCAACGGCTGGGGTATGAGTACAAGCGTGAGCAACTATGCACGGTGCGACTCAGCCGGAAAATAATTCCCGGACACCGTTCCTATAGTCTTGGAAAACTCTGCAGCGAACTGGGCATTCCCATTAACGGCCGCCACAGGGCCATGGGTGATGCTACCGCCACAGCCCTTTTGTTCAGCAAACTGCTCGAAACCGATACCCTTAACAATACCCGGTTTATTTACAATGCCACCCAGTATGGCGGACTTTCAAACCTGGCAGTTAACCCCGAAAAAATCAGGGCTTTGCCTGAGGAGCCGGGTGTTTATTATATGTACGACCGCGAAGGACAACTGGTTTACATTGGAAAGAGCAGGAACATCAAAACCCGTGTCATATCGCATTTTTCGGGAAAGGAAACATCCAAATCCCTTAAAATGAAAGCACAGGTTGCTGATATAGGTTGTGAGACAACCGGAAGCGAACTGTTGGCCCTGCTCAAAGAATCGTTTGAAATAAAAAAACACCAGCCGCTCATTAACCGCAGACAACGGCGATCGTTATTCCGTTATGAATTAAACACTTATGTGGATGAAAAAGAATATATTTGTTTTTCACTTGAAAAAACTACCCAGTGCAACAGTTCCCCGTTAGCCTGTTTTACCGCCCGGGCGGAGGCCCGTGGGTTTCTTCAGCAGGTAATTGAAAAATACAACTTGTGTCAGAAATTATGTGGCCTTTACCCTTCCGAAGGTCACTGTTTTCATTACGAAATTGGCGCCTGCAAGGGTGCCTGTATTGGCAAAGAACCTGCGGAATTTTACAACCTGAGGGCAAAGAAAGTGATTGACAATTACAATTTTGGCATACAGAATATGCTGATAGTAGACACCGGAAGGAATCCCGAGGAGAAGTCGGTGGTAAAAATCGAAAATGGAAAATTCATGGGGTACGGCTATTTCACCCCTGCATTCCTGCATGAAAACCCTTCAGCCATGCACGAATGTATTGTCAGGTATCCCGATAACCGCGAGGTTCAGCAAATCATCAGGCATTATCTCCGCAATAATAAAGTGGAGAAGGTTATGGTGTACTGACTGGTTTTACTAACTTTGCAGCACAGTAAACTACGTTTTAACATGATAACATTTTTCAGGGCCGGAGACGGCGTCGTATATGCTGTTCAATCAACACAGCAGGCAGATCACCAAACCATCAGCAAGCTTGCCTGGTTATTCGGGGCGGCTGAACCTGTTGCCGGCAATGATCCTGAGGGCGGTTTTATTGGTCCGCGTAAGGAAATGATTACGCCCTGGAGTACCAATGCTGTTGAAATAACCCAGAACATGGGTATCAACCATATTGTACGGATTGAAATGTTCTTCAGCGCTAACGCAAATGATCACTACGACAGCATGCTGCAGGCCTATTATCCCAAACTCGACCAGCAGCTGTTCACCATCAGTCATACGCCCGAACCCATTGTTTTTATCGATGATATACGCTCGTATAATGAAAAGGAAGGACTGGCATTAAGTGAGGAAGAAGTTACCTACCTCGATAAATTATCGGTAAAAATTGGCAGGAAGCTTACCGACAGCGAAATCTTCGGCTTTTCGCAGGTTAACTCAGAACATTGCCGTCACAAGATATTTAACGGCACCTTTATCATAGATGGAAAACAACAAAAAGATACTCTTTTCCAACTGATTAAGCACACCACTTCCGAACATCGCAACCGTGTGGTTTCAGCCTATAAAGACAATTGCGCCTTTTTTCAGGGTCCGCATGTACTGCAATTTGCACCGTTAGCGCACGATAAGCCTGCCTATTTCGGGTTAAAGCCCATTGAAACAGTTATATCGCTCAAGGCTGAAACTCACAATTTCCCCACCACAGTGGAACCTTTTAACGGCGCTGCCACAGGTACAGGCGGTGAGATACGCGATCGCATTGCCGGGGGTAAAGGTTCCCTGCCACTATCGGGAACAGCTGTTTACATGACGGCTTACCCAAGGACCGATGGTGAAAGGCCATGGGAGAAATCACTTCCTGAACGTAAATGGTTATACCAGACACCCCGCCAGATTCTAATAAAGGCTTCCAATGGTGCCAGCGATTTTGGCAATAAATTCGGACAGCCGCTTATTTGCGGCAGCGTGCTTACCTTTGAGCACTCCGAGGCAGGACGTGCCTGGGCCTTTGATAAAGTTATCATGCTGGCCGGCGGTGTCGGATACGCCAATAAACAGCACAGTCTGAAAGAAAGTCCCGGAAAAGGAGATAAAATAGTATTGCTGGGTGGCGATAATTACCGGATTGGAATGGGTGGCGGCGCCGTTTCGTCGGTTGCAACCGGTGAATATGGAAATGCTATTGAGCTGAATGCTGTTCAGCGTTCAAATCCCGAAATGCAGAAACGTGTTTACAACGCCATCAGGGCGCTTGCTGAATCCGATATCAATCCGGTAGTATCGATACACGACCATGGAGCGGGCGGACATCTCAACTGCTTTTCAGAGCTTGTTGAAAACACCGGCGGCACCATCCATATCGGAAGTCTTCCCATTGGCGATCCAACCCTTTCAGCCCGGGAAATCATCGGGAATGAATCGCAGGAACGAATAGGCATGGTGATAAAGGAAAAAGACACGGCTTTGCTGGCAAGGATTGCCGACCGTGAAAGATCGCCCCATTATGTTGTTGGTGAGGCAACAGGCGATCACCAGTTTACCTTTACCACGCCTGAAGGGGAAAAACCCATCGATCTTCAGCTCGAGGATTTCTTTGGTAATCCGCCCAAAACCATTATGCAGGACGAAACTATTCAGGCATCGTTCGGCGACCTGATCTATATGCAGGACAATATCAAGAAATATCTTGTCAATGTGCTGCAACTCGAAGCTGTTGCCTGTAAGGACTGGCTGACCAATAAAGTCGACCGTTCCGTAACCGGCCTGATTGCCAAGCAGCAAACCTGCGGACCAATACAACTACCCCTGAATAACCTGGCCATTACGGCACTTGATTATGTCGGCTACAAGGGCATTGCCACCTCCATAGGCCATGCGCCTGCAGCAGGACTCCTGGATGCTGCCAGCGGATCGGTACTGTCGATTGCCGAGGCCCTTACCAATATTATGTGGACGCCCATCGAAGGCGGACTAAGCGGAATTTCGCTAAGTGCTAACTGGATGTGGCCCTGCAGGCAAAAAGGTGAAGACACCAGGCTTTACGAAGCCGTCATGGCTGCCAGCAACTTTGCACTGGCCCTGGGTATCAATATACCAACTGGCAAAGACTCCCTGTCGATGACCCAGAAATACCCCGGCGGATCGGAGGTGCTTTCTCCCGGAACCGTCATCATTTCTGCTGCTGCTGAATCAAGTGATTTCAGAAAAACAGTGGAGCCGGTAATCCGGCCCGATGCTGACGCCCGTATGCTCTATATCGACCTTTCGTCTGACGATCTTTGTTTAGGCGGCAGTAGCTTCGCCCAATCACTTAAAACATTGGGAAAACAGGCACCCACCGTTAAAGACCCCGCGTATTTTGTAAGGGCTTTTGAAACCTTGCAGCAACTGATAGCCGGTGAATACCTGCTGGCCGGACACGATATCTCCGCCGGAGGTATGCTTGTAACCCTGTTGGAAATGTGTTTTGCAACTCCTGAAGCCGGTATGCAAATCAACCTCGACGCACTTCCTGAAACCGACCTGGTAAAAATCCTGTTCAGCGAAAACCCAGGCCTCATTGTGCAGGTTAAAGATACTAAAGCTGAAAACATACTGAAAAACAATAAGGTCAATTACCATTACCTGGGCAGTTATACCCCTACCGGCCAGGTTTCGATCGTTAAGAACGGCGAAACCCTAACCTTAAACGTTCCCGAAATGCGGGATACCTGGTATAAAACCTCGTATTTGCTCGACAGAGACCAATGCGGACCCGACCTGGCCAAAAGCCGTTTTGAACATTACAGCCGCCAGCCCCTTTCCTTCAAATTTCCATCGGGATTTACCGGAACTACTTCACAATATGGCATTAACAAAGTGCGAACAGGGTCGTCTGGAATACGAGCAGCTATCATTCGCGAGAAAGGTGTCAATGGCGACCGCGAAATGGCCTACATGATGTACCTGGCAGGTTTTGATGTGAAGGATGT
>JAFGVG010000374.1 GCA_016938095.1 Bacteroidales bacterium | reverse complement strand
TGAAACCCGAAGCACGTTCTGTTGATGCCTCACCCGAAAGTTTAATTTCTCCGGCTGATGCGAGATTACTGGTTTATGATCTTACTCAGAAAGAAATGTTACCGGTAAAGGGGTATTGGTATACGCTTTTTGACCTGCTTCTTAGCCAACCGTTGGCAAATGAATTTGCTGACAGCTGGTGTTTTGTATACCGTTTGGCACCCTGCGATTATCACCGGTTTCATTATTCCGACGACGGCCGGCAGGAGAACGTGGTTCGTATTCCGGGTGTGTTGCACTCGGTGAACCCCATTGCCCTTTCAGCTGTTAATACCTTGCTGGCCAAAAACTACCGCGAGGTTACCGTGATGCATACCAGCCATTTCGGTAAGGTAGTGCAGGTTGAGGTTGGGGCAATGATGGTTGGTCGCATAGTTCAGGTCAGTTACCATGCAGGTGACTTTAAACGCGGTGGTGAAAAGGGCTGGTTTGAGTTCGGAGGATCAACCATTGTGCAGTTGATTAGTAAAGATGCTGTCCGGCCTGATGCTGATTTGCTGGAACATTCCGCTAAAGGGCTTGAAACATTGGTGAGAATGGGTGAACGGTTGGGCACCGCGAAATAATTGCCTGATTAATCAGCATAGATATTGTTGATTTTTACTATTTTTCAGGCGCAAAATATTTTTGTAACCAAATGCTCAAATGCTCAAATCATGAAAAGATTTCTTTTATTGTTCGGAATGTTGGCTGTTTTCTGCTGGGTTATGCCCCTGCAGGCACAAACCAATCAGAAACTGCGGATCATAATCATTGGCGCTCACCCCGATGACCCCGACGAAATGGGTGGCACTGCCTACAAGTGGGCACAGTTGGGATATGATGTCCTGATGGTTTCGCTTACCAACGGCGATGCAGGACATTACAAAATGACGCCCGAAGAACTGGCCAAAACACGCAGGGAGGAAGCCCGCCGGGCCGGTGAGGTTATCGGTGTCAGGTATATTACCCTCGATAATCACGACGGCCAGCTGATGCCTACCTATGAAAACAGGCTACAGGTAATCCGACTTATCCGTGAACACAAGGCCGATATAGTCATCTACCCCAGACCCTATGATTATCATCCCGACCACCGGTACACCGGCATACTTGTTAACGATGCGGCCTACATGGTAACTGTTCCCCGCATTCTGCCCGAGGTTCCTTTTCTGGAAAAGAACCCCTTGTTTTTATATATGAGCGATGGATTTACCCATCCCGAGCCATTTAAGCCGGATGTTTGCATTGATATTGACGATGTAATCGAAAAAAAGATGGACATGTACCACCAGCACACCTGCCAGGTATACGACTGGTTGCCTTTCAACAGGGGAATGCTCGATCAGGTTCCGGCTACCGAGGCCGAAAGACGTGCCTGGCTTGGAAAACAATGGAAAAACAACTGGAATGCCGATCCTTACCGCGAAAAGCTGATTGAATTGTACGGCCAGGAACGAGGCAGCCAGGTGAAGTATTGTGAAGCCTTTCAGGACTCCGAATATGGCACACGGCTGACCAAAGAGAATCTTTATTATTATTTTCCGTTTCTTAAGTGAGATCCAAGATCCAAGAACCAAGAACCAAGACCTGCCGGTAGGCAGGGGACAATGAGAAAATGAAGAAATGAAAAAATGAAGGAATGAAGAAATAGTTGGACACATTGACTGCAAGACTGCATGACTGCAAGACTAGAAGATTAGGAGACTAGAAGACAAGGAACAGCAGCAATGACAGTAGCAGTCAAATCCCTAATCCCCATACCCAACACACACACATCCAGCATCCAGCATCCAGCATCCAGTATCCAACATCCAGCACCCAGACAAACCAAACATTCTAAATATATGACAAACAAGTTAGCTCACGTTTTTACCCGGTACATGATGGTACTGGCAACCCTGTTAATGACAGCTTCTGCGGTCTGGTCACAAAACAAGCTCGATTTGCCTATGCCTGCGGATCCACAGGTAAGAACCGGCAAGTTGAACAACGGCCTGACCTATTACATTCGCCAAAACAGTAAACCCGAAAAACGGGTTGAAATGCGACTTATTGTGAATGCTGGCTCTGTACTTGAGGATGACGATCAACAAGGTCTCGCTCACTTTAATGAGCATATGGCTTTTAATGGCACCAAGAATTTTGCCAAAAACGACCTGATCAGTTACCTGCAATCGGTCGGCGTGCAGTTCGGGCCTGAGATCAATGCCTATACTTCACTCGATGAAACGGTTTATATGCTGACCCTGCCCACGGATTCACTGCACATTGTGGAGAAGGGATTTCAGATTATGGAGGACTGGGCACATAACCTGGCTTTTGACCCGGTTGAAATTGATAAGGAAAGGGGAATAATTATTGAAGAATGGCGCATGGGACAAGGTCCTAACCAACGTATGCAGGAAAAGTTATTCCCGGTGCTTTTTAAAGATTCGAAATACGCCAACCGTTTACCCATTGGTAAAAAGGAAATCATTGAAGGCGCTCC
>JAFGVG010000373.1 GCA_016938095.1 Bacteroidales bacterium | reverse complement strand
AGTTAAGGAAGCCCATAAAAAAGGACTGGCTGCACCCGATCCCGATCCGGCCTCTGTAACACAATTTGTTTACCCTGAGCCTTATGTCTCTGCTAAATACCCCAATGGGCTGCATCAGGACGATGGTCCAAAGAAAAAACTCATTGAGGCTATAAATGAAACCCTTAAAGCTGAATTCCGGCACAATCCTGACACCTACATTTGGGGTCAGGATATTGCCAACAAGGAAAAAGGCGGCATATTCAATGTTTCAAAAGGTATGCAACAGGAGTTTGGCCGCGAAAGGGTTTTTAATGCACCCATTGCCGAAGATTTCATCATGGGCACTGCCAATGGCATGACCCGTTTTAATAAGAAAATAAGGGTAGTGGTGGAAGGTGCTGAGTTTGCCGATTATTTCTGGCCGGCTATGGAGCAGTTTGTTGAAACTACGCACGAATATTGGCGGACGAAGGGCCAGTTTTCACCCAACGTAACCGTAAGGCTTGCATCGGGTGGTTATATCGGTGGCGGACTCTACCATTCACAGACCATCGAAGGTGCACTGACCACTTTCCCCGGGGTGCGCGTGGTATATCCCTCTTTTGCCGACGATGCAGCAGGTTTACTAAGGACCTGTATACGCAGCGAAGGGTTTACCATGTTTCTTGAACCCAAAGCGCTCTATAACTCCCCCATAGCTGCTACCCCTGTTCCCGACGATTTTGAAGTACCCTTCGGAAAAGCACGCATCCGCCGCGAGGGAACAGATATGACAATCCTTACTTATGGCAATACCACCCATATGTGTATTCAGGCAGCCGATAAAATTGCCAAAGAATCGGGCTCCAGTATCGAAGTAATTGATCTTCGTTCATTGATTCCCCTTGACAAGGATGCCATACTGGCTTCGGTTAGGAAGACAGGAAAGGTGCTGATTGTGCACGAAGATAAAGTGTTTTCGGGTTTTGGAGCTGAACTCTCGGCTATTATTACTGAGGAGGCTTTTGAATGGCTCGACGGGCCGGTGCGTCGTGTGGGCTCAATCTTTACACCTGTTGGATTCAACCGTATCCTCGAAAAGGCCATACTGCCAAGTACCGAAAAAATTGAAACCGAAATGTTAAGGCTGTTGAAATACTAAAAATGAATGAAGTATTAGCATATTGAATATGAAGAAAATAGGATTAATTTATAGTTTTAATACAAAAAAAACATCACACGCCGCAAAGAAAATAGGCGAGGAACTGGGCGATGTTGTTACGCATGTCAATGCAGAAACCCTTACGGAAAAGGAGTTTCAATCGTTCGATAACCTTATACTGGGTGTTCCCACCTGGTTTGATGGTGAACTACCCAATTACTGGGATGAATTTGTCCCGGCCCTGGAAGACCTGAAGCTGAAAGGTAAAAAGATGGCCATCTTTGGTAACGGTGACCAAAAAGGATATCCCGAAAATTTTGTAGACGGTATCGGCATCATGGGCAAATTGCTGGAAAGCAGAGGTGCCAGTCTGGTTGGTTTTACTTCTGCAAAGGATTATACTTTTGAGCATTCACAAGCGTTGCGGGGAGAAGAATTTTGCGGTCTGGCACTCGATTTTGAAAATGAATCCTCCAAGGTCAACGCAAGGATAAAAAAATGGGTGGAACAGGTGAAGAAGGAATTTGGGGGCTAATTAGCAATTAGCAATTAACAATTAGCAATTAGCAATGAACAATAAGCTGAAAAATATCTTGCTGACTACATTTCTTTTGGTGGTAACGTTATCGGCAGTTGCACAGGATCCGGTTACCATTTACAATCCTTCTGCAAACGCAAAGGCTGATTTGGCAACAGCCACTCAACAGGCGAAGGAACAACAGAAAAATGTACTGGTGCAGGTGGGTGGCAATTGGTGCCCCTGGTGCATCAGGCTTCATGGTTTTTTTACGTCGGATGCAAAAGCCGATTCCATCCTGACCAGGGACTTTGTATATGTCCTGGTAAATTACAGCAAGGAAAACAAAAACCCCGAAGTGCTGGCATCACTCGGATACCCTCAAAGATTTGGATTTCCTGTGCTGCTGGTACTCGACGAAAACGGACAACGCCTGCATACACAGGATACAGGTTTACTGGAACGCGATAAAGGTTATGATCCCGAAAAGGTAAGCCGTTTCCTGTTGAACTGGAACACGACTGCGCTAAAACCGGAAACGTATAGGTAGGGATAAGAGCCAAGAACCAAGAACCAAGAACCAAGAACCAAGACTGCTGACTTAGGAGACTTAGAAGACCAGTAGACAATAAACACCGAACAAGGAACACCGAACCTGCCTGACCGGCAGGCAGGCATCGAATTTCGAAGAATATCCAGCATCCAGCATCAACCGTCAATCTCCATCTTCTCCCCGGCCAGTTCCTCATAGGAAATGCCAAAGAATGCCTTTTGGAGCTTACGTGTCACAGGTCCGGGCTTCCCGTTTCCGGCAGGTGTGTCATCAATCTGCACAATAGGGGTAATTTCACTACCTGTGCCGCAAATGAACCATTCATCGTAATCTTTTATTTCCGATACCTTTACAGGCTCCTCGACTGTCGGTATATTCAACTGTTTGCACAGTTGCAGCACAGCCAGTCGGGTTATGCCCGAAAGAATAAGGTTTGATTCGGGATGGGTATACACTATTCCGTTTTTCACTGCCATGATATTGGAATGTGTTGCCTCTGTGATATTTCCGTTTCGGATGAGCATACATTCAAAGGCGCCCTGTGCGGCAGCTTGTTCAAAAATATAGGTATTGGGCAGCAACGCAATTGATTTGATGTTGCACCATTGCCAGCGGATATCTTCGTGTGTAATGACACGGACGCCGTTGCCCATTTCGTTTATAAAAGCCGGCATTGGGAATGCCCTGGCATAAACGGTTGGTGCAATACTTACTTGCGGGAAACGATGCGTTCTGGGCGCTACACCACGTGTGATTTGGATGTAAACACCGGCATACTTGT
>JAFGVG010000372.1 GCA_016938095.1 Bacteroidales bacterium | reverse complement strand
ATCGAGGATATGATCGCCAAACTCAAAGATTCGATCGACGAAACCAACCGCTATAAGGAAGAAGTGGTTAAACTCCGCGATAACCTGTCGTCACTCAACAATATCTATGGCAATATGCTATCCGCCATGAATGTGATCATTAATAAATAAGGACCCAACACTTATACATCACAATTATGGCACACGGCAAAGAAACTCCAAGACAAAAGATGATCGGCATGATGTATTTGGTGCTGACCGCTATGTTAGCACTGAATGTATCCATCAGCGTGCTCGACGCTTTCAAGATCATCGACGAGGGACTGGAGAAGACCGGAGTCACCATGGAGAGCAAAAACAAAGACATTTATAACGAGTTTGAACAAGCCTACCAGCTCAATCAGAACAAAACCGCTCTCTGGCGTGACAGGGCTATTCAGGTGCGCGAAAGAACTCAAAAGCTCTACAACTACATCCAGGAACTCAAAATTAAAACACTATCTGAAGCAGAACGCGGAAAGACGGAGGGCATCATCCAGGGTAACGTCATCGATCGCAATCAGATAAAGGCCACAACCGACTACGATACCCCTGCCCGTATCATGATTGGGAACGATCTCACCGACAAAAGCGAAGCCCGTATTCTGAAAAACGAAATTGAAGGATACCGCGAATTCCTGCTCTCGCTTGTAAAGGAAAAAGACATTCCCGAACAACTCAAAAACTCCATTTCCAAAAGCCTCGACACCGAGCCGCCTACACTGCAGCCACGCCAGAAGCGTACCCCCGAAAACTCAACCTGGGAATATCATAAATTCGGACATACCCCGCTCATGGGCTTTCTGGCCATCATGTCGTCACTCCAGATCGACCTCCGCAATGCCGAGTCGGAAATGATCAACTACCTGTATGGCCAGATCAGTGCCGGTGAAGTAAAATTCAACGAACTCGAGGCCGTGGTGATCCCCAACACCAATTACGTCATCAGGGGTAACCCTTACAAGGCCAATATATTCCTGGCAGCCCGCGACACCACACAGGCACCGAAAATATTTATTGTCGAAGGTGTTAGCCAACCCTGGACCGAAAGCACCGACCCCGTCACCGGCCTGAAAGTATACAGCCGGAAGGAAGGCCTTAACTACACCGAACTGCCAGCCGAACGTGGTACCGGAAAAGGTACATACGAACGCCAGGGAAGTTCAGTGGGACAACGCTCCTGGGGTGGCATCATCCAGATCAACGGCCCCGGCGGTGAACCCATCATCAGGCCCTTCTCGGCCGAATACACCGTTGCCGAAGGCAGCGTAGTGGTTTCCCCCACCAAAATGAACGTTTTCTACCTGGGCGTCGACAACCCGGTTGAAATATCAGTGTCAGGTGTTCCCGGTAACAAGATAAGGGCAAACGCCTCCAACGGTGTGCTCGAACCACGCGGTAACTCATTCATCATGCGGGCCAAAAGAATCGGCAATTGCATGGTCACCGTTTCTGCCGAACTCGATGGCAAATGGTCAACTGTTGGCACAAAGGAATTCCGCGTGAAAGCGGTTCCCGACCCGGTTGCCACTGTTAACAACCAAAAAGGAGGTATGATAGCCAAAAACCTGCTGATGGCACAAAGCGGCGTAATGGCCACCATGCCACCTGACTTCGACTTTGACCTGAAATTCAATGTTACCGAATTTACGGTAATGACCATCATACAGGGTTTCGTGCGCGAAGCCAAGGTAAAGGGTGCCCGGTTTAACCAGGAGGTAATAAACCTGATCAACAACACCTCCAAGGGTAACCCGGTAATGATTAACGAGATCAGGGCAGTGGGCCCCGATGGCACCATCCGAAACCTGAACTCCATTAACTTTAAACTGAATTAATTTTATAAAATAATAGCCGAATGAAACGAGTTGCTTTATTACTGATGGGATTGGCAATGCTTGCCGTTGCTCCGCAGAAAATGACGGCCCAGGATATCCTTACCGAGGTATATACCCGTGAGCATATCCCCAACAAAATGCCTGTGCCTTATGCATACCTGCGCGAAGCCGACGTTATGTGGGCAAAGGACATTTACAGGATTATCGACCTCAAGCAAAAGCAAAATCTTACGCTGTACTATCCGCTGCGTCCGATAAACGACCGGTATAACCTCGTTCAGCTCATCCTCTGGGGCATCGACAACGAAGGCATCCGTGCCTTTTCAACCGACGACCCGAACAACGAGTTTACCATTCCGCTCGACCGGACCAAAATCGACGATGCCCTCGGTGCAGGTCAAACTACCATTAAAAAACTTACCATGGACGGTACCTATGTGGATACCACCATCAGTAACGAGCGCCGTGTAGATGAAGTTAAACAGATCCTCGTCAAGGAAAAATGGTTCTTCGATAAAAACCATTCCGTAATGAGTGTGCGTATCGTAGGCCTTTGCCCCATCAGGGTTTATAACCAGCTCGACGACCAGGGTATGCCCACCGACGCTATCCTCAGGCGGCAGACATTCTGGGTTTACTTCCCCGAACTGCGCCCCCTCTTTGCCCGGCATGAATTGTTCAACGAAAACAACGATGCACAGCGCATTTCATTCGACGACTATTTCACGCAACGACGCTTTAACAGCTATATCTTTGCCGAGTCAAACGTGTACTCCAACCGCGTAATCTCGTCGTACTCCATGGGACTCGATGCCCTGCTCGAAGCCGATCGTATTAAACAATACCTCTTCGAAACCGAACACGACCTCTGGGAATATTAATCGTTCCCGAAAATTTATAATCAGTAAAAAGCAAAAAAACCGCGGAATCCCGCGGTTTTTTTATATATCATTTAACACCAAAAGTTTCTCGCAGATTTCGCTGATTAAGCCGATTTCGCAGATTTTTTTGCAGAACTTTTAGTAAAACTTTCTTGTAAAAACGCTTCTTCAATCTGCGAGATCTGCCAAATCTGCGCCTATCTGCGTGAAATTCTTCATGCATTAGCGTGATCTGCCAAATATCTTTCTTCACAAATCCTCTCTCGTAGCCCTCAACTACTGGCTGATTCCCGGTCCTCCTCTTGCTCAATGCTCAAACTCTTGCTGATTCCTGCGAAGCACCCTTCAAGGGTTTTCAACCGCTTGAAGGGAATCTGTAACAACGATAACCTTGCTGGTAGATGTTGTTTTTTCATTTCTTCATTCTTTCGTTTTTTATTTCTTCATTTTTTCATTCTTTCATTTCTTCATTCTTTCATT
>JAFGVG010000371.1 GCA_016938095.1 Bacteroidales bacterium | reverse complement strand
CCATCCTTCGCCCGGCGATGAGGGTCCTGCAATGCATACAATAACAGCTTGCGGGTAATTGGCCCTGATCCGGTTGAGGAATTTTACGTAAGCATTAACAAATTCAGTTGAATCGAGCGGTGCCGACAGGTCATTCCCGGCCAGGTCAATCACCACCAATTGGGGCTGGTACCGGGAAAAATCCCATGTTTTGGCACTGTCGCCATTAATTATCTCGTTGTAATACCGTGGCATGGTAAATTCCCTGCCTCCTCCATATCCCTGCACAATGCCAATGCCGGAACGGCAGACAGCCAGGTATTCGGCATTCAGTTCACGGGCTGTAATGGCGCCGAATGACATGTAGTTGTTTTCTGTTTCATAGGCAAAGTGCTCATCGTGACTTTTCCCTTCGTTGCCATATCCGCAGGTATAGGAATCGCCAATGAATTCTATTTTTCGCTCCTTCATTTCCGGAGGATATATCTTTCCGCCTTTACTTAAACCTAAACCCAGGAAGGTGGTATTTCCCCCGTGCCACTCCGTGCGTCTGATGATTTCGAGCTTGTGCCGGGTATTGGCCAGATCACTTGCCAGCAGGTAGGTGCTGTCTGCACGGTTGGCAGTGAACACAAAAATACTGTCATCCAGCACCACCGTAAACATATTGCGCAGGCTGTCGTCTTTCATGACCAGTTCAACCGAAGTACCTTTAAAAACAATACGGATGGCACAACCCGAGTACATGAATACAGGTTTTGCCTTGTCGGTATCATCAAAACGGCCGATATAGGCAATGTTTGGGTTGTCGGGCGTAATGATTTCAGGCCCGGGTTTCATGCATCCTGCCAAAACAATGGCAAGCCATAGTAGCATCAGAAAATTTGCTTTCATTATTATGTTTGATAAATTGTTGGACTTACAATAAATATACAATTTTTAAAACGCTCAGCGGACAATCTAAATGCTATTCCGGCTGAAGTTTTTGTCCGCTGGTAATCAGTTTTTCCCTGAGCCCGGCATAGGGAATATCCTGAACAGGTAGATTTTTATCAATGGCCATACAGGCGGCCAAAGTCGATGACTGGGCAAGGATCATAAAGACTGGTTCCATGCGTATAGACCCATAGGCAATATGACTCGATGAAACACAAACCGGAACCAGGAGATTTTTACATTCGGTTTTCTGCGGGATAAGTGATCCGTAGGAAACAGCATAGGGCTTTTCAGGATGGACGCCAATGTCGCCTTCATTCTGAACAAATCCTGCCGATGTTACATAACGCTGTACATTGTGTGAATCCATGGTATAGGAGCCCATCCCGACAGGTTGCGGTACAACTTGTTTACCCAACACATCATTTTCGGTGGTTACATAAATACCGGCCATCCTTCTTGCTTCGCGTATATATAACTGCCAAGGCCAGTTGCCATTGTCGGTGAATTCATCCATGGCCAATCCCCAGTCACTCATTTCAGTCCTTATTTCCTCGGGAACGCGCTTGTCATTGGCCGCAAAATACAGCATTCCCTTCTGATAATCTTCATGTGCCTTGATTATTTCTTTTCTTCTCTCGTAGGATGCCTCGGGATAGTCATAGTTCATCCCGATGAAATCGCTGCTAAAAGGTCCGTGGTTGTTGGTATCAGTCTTTTTATTCGGTATGGCATCAAACTTATCAAACCATTCTCTCCATCCGGAATTGAAAAGGCGAATCAACAATTCGTATCTGGAAGAATCGTAGTTTTCAGGTTTCGGAAATGGCACACGATTCTCCGCATGCCGGCTCATGCAAAGCCGAAAACAATAGGCCTGAATTTTCTGGTCGCCTGAACAATTTTCTGCAATGGGTTCGGCAGTAATGCCGAATAGCAATCCGCTTTCGGGGTGGCCGGGAATAATATACGGGTCGATGGTATCCTTGAAAAAGTGACCATGATGCCTGGCATCAGCCTGAACCCCGTTCCATTTTTCATTGTATACAGAGCAGGCTTCACGTCCGACATGATAAGAAACACCTGATGCAGCCATAAGATCGCCTTCATAGGTTGCATCAATAAATACTTTTCCGGAAAACACCTTTCCCGAAAGAGTTTTAACTGACCGGATGTACCCATGGCGCTTTTTTACGCCCTGTTCGCGGTTAAGCCATTCGTTACGGAAAACAACAATATCGTTTTCGGCTATATAGTCCTCAAAAACCTGCTCGGCAATATGCGGTTCAAAAATCCACATGGTACGGTTTTCGCCGTCCATAGCCACTGTACCCTGGCCTTTGTTTCCGTATGATGCATGTTTCTCCCATTTCCAGGCAGCTGAATCATTGTAATACTGCCAGATCCTGTGGTAAAAATCCCTTGACAGACCGCCAATGGTTGATTTGTCACCGGTATCGGTATACCCCAGCCCACTGGAAGACAGGCCCCCCAAATGGTTATCGGGCGAAACAACAATAACCGATTTACCGGAATGCACGGCTTCCACAGCAGCAATTACAGCGGCCGACGTGCCACCGTAAATAATAATATCAGCTTCATAGCGGTCGGCTCTTTCTCCCTGTGGGTTGCAGGAGACAAGAAAAATGACCAGGGTAACATACAGAAAACCGTTAAAAACTTTTCTAACATTGATTGATTGATCCATTTTGAATAACCTTAGTTATATTGAAAAATTAAGATACAACGCATTGTTTACCGGCACTCACAACCGGAAGTACAAGTTTAGCCATACATGCCTCCCGCAGGGAACACATCAAACATAAACGCAGGATTCAGCTATACCACTGCCGTTTCCGGTTGAGGTTACTGAGCACATCGAGTGTAGTGTTCACATCGCTCACTACCTGGAAGTCGAACATACCCACACAAATAAAATCGGCACCATTGTCAAAGGCCCATTGAAACCCATCTTTGGGCTCAATGGCGCCGGCAGCCAGCACTTTAAAGCCCATTACCGGGACGGTGGAACGGTTTACAAATTCCACTGTCCGGTCGGGGAACAGACAAAACAGGTTATCATGAAACCTGTTGTGATCAGGGCTTTTCTCCCCGTCTACTTCAAAAGCCACACGGTTTTCGCGCGGGTGAGCCGACCAGTAATGATCGTGATGCATGGTTTGCATGTAATAATCCGGAACAATACCCTCCTGCTCGCATGTAATAAGCGCATCCACGGTGTGGGCACCCAAACCTGCCGTATAACCCTGGCTCCTGATCTTATCCAGCATTTTTCCGATTACCTCGGTCTTGCCATCCCTGACCAGCCAGTCGCACCAATTGCCCTGCACCTGAATAATGTCCACCCCAAAATCAATGGCCTTGTTTATGAATTCATAATAGTCGTTCTTTTCCATATTGGGTGCCACCTGGGTAATAACTTTCAGCTTGCTGCCGGTGAGTTTTTTGTATTTTGCCAACAGTTCGTTTGACGGGAACCCGATGTTGATGGAATTTATGCCGGCTTCTTCACCAAGCATCAGGGTTTCATATACTTTCTTTTCGGTGTTATAGGCCTTAAACAGAGAGGGAACATACAGCAGGTCGCGTGAATGCGCCCATCCACCTATAAGGTTACCGCCCATCACCAACCTGCTTAACTGGTGATCTCCGATTTGGCCTTTGGGAAGCACACCTTTGAGTTCCCCCAGTGCAGTTCGCTGAACCTGTATGGTGGCACCCGAAGTAATGTCGGCACCATAGGTATTGAGGTGTTTTCCTGCACCCCACCCCATAAAGCCCAGTACAGGAATGGCAGCCAGGTTTTTCAACACCTTTCTTCGCGCTTCCGGTTCAACCGCCAGTGTCATTTTCTTATGCTTTGAACGAAATTTCCCGAGCGCCCCCATCAGGTTCTCGATACCATATCCACGGTCCTTTACAAAGAAGATAAACATCAGTGCAACGGCTTCAATAAAATTCTTATCCACAATATACCAATGTCCTTCAACAGCATCCACCCAGGTATTCCCAAAAGGCGGATAGGCAAAATAATACAGTAAGAGTAAAAGGGTACCTGAAACAGCAGCAATACGCACATACAGGCCGATAAAAAGGGCCAGTCCGATTAGCAGTAAACCATACATATTCAGCATATCAGCTGTCTTTAACAAAACAGGCGATTGGGCAATCCAGTGGTAAAAACCCGACAAAAATCCGGTTGTATTTAACAGATAGGATGAAGCAGACCAGTCGACGGCCACAATTTTTGCCAGCCCCTCATACAAAAAATGCCAGCCTATTGCCATTCGCAGCACAGTGACAAAAATGCGGCGGATGCTTTTCTGTTTTAAGTTTTCCATGAAATAGTTATTTGTTAAAGGATTATGCCCAAATGTATCGTATCATCAACTGAACCAGGAAGATTAAAAACATACTCAATATTAACTATTTTTTAGGGTATCGCCAAAAAAACAGAAGCCACCCGGCAGGGGTGGTTTCTCACAACTAAAAGTAGTAGCAACCTAATCCAAATCGATTCAATCGAATTGTGCGCTTCCATCGCTTTGATAACTGTACTTCATGTTAACATGCCCGCTCTTGCCCAGGTCGTTGAAATAATCTTTCAGCTGGATTTTGGCGTATTTCCCCGATGCTGTTTTTACAATAAATACTTCATTGCTGTATAGGTATTCGGGTCCGGCATCTCCGTATTGCATGGTAATCCACGTAGCCAGCACTGTATCGCCGGGTACGGTCTCCATTACCGGTGGCATAGATGTGATGTCAATGGCGATGCTGATGGAATCGTTAAGCGAATAACCACTTGCTGGCGCAGTGGTAACAGCATTAAAATCGGTTTCACCGGTTGCATAGGTCCCACCTTGCCCGGGGCCCGATGTACCACCGTTCACCCTGACGTCGAAACGGTGAAATCCTAAATCCCAGCCGGTGGAAGTTTTATAATCGGTAATCTCAACGGTGGAACCTTCATCGAAGGAGAAATAAACCCACTTGTCATAGGCCGAAGCATCAATGGCCACAGTATTGGCTGGTATAACATTGTCATCCTTTTCACACGAAGTGAATATGAAGGTAAGTTCCGCAATTGCCAAAGCAGCTAAAAAGAATGTTCTCATGTTGTTCAGTTTTATGAAAATTGGTTAAAAATGATACGTAATGGAGGCAAAATACCTGCGTCCCACACTGGGTGAGGTGTTCATGGTAACCACCGGCGCCGTATAGTCGAAAAGGTTTTTAAATCCGGCAGACAACACCAGGTGTTTATTGTAATTGACCACTGCTGTAAGGTTCCAAAGTGAATACGTCGGATAATGTATCTCATACAGCTCTTGGTAGAGTGTGCTTTCAGCATCATCATTTTGGGCAGACGCTATTTTGCTGCTGAAAAACTTTCCTGAGAGACAAACCGACAAATCAATTTTCTTTCCGGCATGAATGAATTCAATTTGTGAAGTAATGGCGTGCGGGCTCACTTCCGATAGCGTAACCGCTTTTTTATCTTTCATTTGCCGGGTAAATACATAGCCACCTTTGAAATTGACATATTTGTGAATCCTCCATTTCAGCATTGATTCAATATTCAGAATACTTACTTTATTAAGGTTCAGGTAATTTACCGTTGTATCATCAAGCCATATCCCGTCGATTTTATTATGGATCTGGTTAAACGAAGCAATGAGTGTGGCATTTACCTTTTGGGTTGTATTGAGGTAATCCGCCGACAGAGCAAAATAGTCGTTGGTTTCAGGTTTTAAATCCGTACTGCCGATAATCCGGAACATGCCCAAATGGCTCCAGTTCATATAAAGTTCTTTCAGTGTCGGCGAGCGGTATCCCCTGGCATAATTCACCCTGAAGTTGAAATCTTTTACTTGATATTTAAGCGTAACCGATGGTGAAGCATGGAAAGAAAAAGTCGTGTGATATCCCGACCGAAGTCCCAGCACGGCCTGGAATTTTTCAGTGATACCGAACTCATCCTGCAATACAAGCATGGCATCGTTTACCGATCGGCTGACCAGTTTGTCGGCATCCGTTGCAAACATATCGGTTTCGAGCACCTCATAAAGGTTTTCTGTCCCCATGAAAATTCTGTGTCGTGTACCGTAATGAAAAACGTAATTCAGCCTGGTATTATAAAAAACGTTCCGGTAATTCAGTGCAGTGCTGTCCAATCGTTCAAACACATCGTACTTATCGTACACATCGGTGTTCCAGGTAAGCTGTAATTCGTCGTTTTCAGACACACGGTATTTAGCAAACCCGCCAAGCGTATAATTTTTATACAAGTCGTGCCGCCAGTCCGATTTAAAAGTGGGAAATTCCTCGTGGTTGTAATAATTCCCCCTTACTTCAAAGGCCCATTTTTTGTCTGCATCGAATCCCAGTTTCTGGCTGATGGTATAATCGAGCATACCACTGATGGCGGAAGTCTCCAATGGGTGAATAACCGTTGTGTCTAACTTCACATAATGTTCCTGCAGGTTTTCCATGTCGCTAAGAACGTACCCGTCGGCACTTTTGAAATTCAAATAGGTGTTACTGTAAAAATTACTTCCCCTGAAACCCAGTGTAAGGTTTGCGTTTAAATTGGGCTTGTCCTGGTTCCTGTAAAAGTCACGTTCGTAGGTTTCGTCATAAATCTGGCCCGCATCGTAGTTCTTTTCGTTAACCTGCGCGTACCTGAATGAGGCTGTAATATCAACCTTTTTCACTGGTTTCTTGGTGATAACATTAATAACACCTCCCATGGCGTTGGAGCCATAAAGTGCAGAGCCGGCGCCACGGACAATTTCCACCTTTTCGATATTGGCAGCATTGAGTCGCGAATAATCAACGTTTCCACCGGTTTCGCCGGCCATACGTTCACCGTCGATAAGTACCAGCGTATACTGTGGTTCCAGGCCCTGCATTGTCATTGATTGTCCGTAGCCGTGCCGGGAAAGCTCTATACCAGGGACTTCGGCTTCCAGGATTTCAGCGATGGTAAGGGCATCCACACGTTCAATCTCCTGCCGCGAGATCAGTTGGGTAAGGACAGGAGCCTCTTTAAGCGTATGCGGGGTACGGGTTCCGGTAACCGTAATTGCTTCGAGATTGAAAAGATCCTGTTCCAGTACAACCACTATGGTTCCTGAAAGGAAAACCGTGTCGTGATAGGTTTTAAAGCCTAAACAGGTAACAGATAGTAAGACGTGCTCCCCGGTGAGCGGCAGGATGATAAAGCCATCTTTATCAGAAAGGGCACTCCCCTGCTCTTTATCCTGTCCGGTCGATTGCCAGCGCACATAGGCATATGGAACGGGTTGACCGGTAGCGGATTCTTTAACCTGTACAGATAAGTGCTGACTAAGCAGGTGAGGTTGCAATAAAACCAGGAAAGTAAGTAAAAGTGTGAATTTCGCTTTTGAAAAATTACCTTTTGAACTTGCAGGATGATAAGCTGAAATATAGGATGCAACTTCATTCATTTGCCGCCGGTCTCCTGATTTATAATTTTGAGGCGGCAAGATACGCACGAAAAAGCAAAATTTACAATAGCAATTTATAGGTATTCTTACTGATGAGCGGAAAGGCGGTTGGCAATTAGCCGTTGGCTATTGGCTATTGGCTATTGGCTAATAGCTAACAGCCAACAGCTAATGGCTAAGAGCTACTATTCATTCAATTGCAAAAAAGGCGCCTGGAAAGTTTCAGGATTGTTATGCAATCCGTGCTTATAATTGATCACTTCAAGGGAAGCGGGGATTATCTTAATAAGTACAAATTTTTCCTGCCATCCGGTTATGCCTTCCCAATAATCGCGTTTCATTTGCAGGAGCAATTCCTTATCGTCTATTACCGTAGCTGTTCCTTTGAGGTT
>JAFGVG010000370.1 GCA_016938095.1 Bacteroidales bacterium | reverse complement strand
GGTAACCAGGCATTCAGTGGCGAAATGCTTGGTATGGGCCTATTGGTGAATGCCGGGCAATTTGGCAAAAGCTGGGAAGCCGATACAGCCGGTACGGGTATTGTACACACGCACCTGGTTTCACTGCCACTGAAAAGCGAAACCCCTTCGGAGTATTATTTTTTATCAGCATGGGAAAACCGCGATCCGCAAATAAAGGACAACGCTTTCTTTGTTGACCTGCTCAAAACAGCTGCTGCCAAACTGGCGTGTACAGTGGCACAATAAAAGGTTATTTAAAAAATCTGGTCAATTGGACACGTCATTGCGAACATAGTGAAGCAATCTTCTGCAAATGAGAGGATTGCTTCGGTGGTCCCTCCCTGCCTACCGGCCAGGCAGGCCTTACAATGACGGGTATACCATCAGGTCCTACTACAAAAAAGAGCGCAGTCGGGAGACTGCGCTCTACAATATGATATAATTTAACGGGTTTTCTAAATCCCTGCTACCACCACATTCTCGAAAACAAGGCTGGGGAATCGGGCCTGGCTGTAAATCCAGGGGTCGTTGCCCACTTCAACAAGCCTGTTCCAAAATTTCAGGTGATTATCGGCTATGTTCATCTCAGCAATGTTTTGTACAAACTGTCCCTTGTCGTACAGCTTGCCAATGACACCCACCGAAAAGTCGCCGGTAGTGGAATTTGAATTACCGCCAATGAAACCGGTAATGAGTATGCAACGTCCCAGGTCGCTGATAATCTCGTCGACACTTCGGGTACCCGGCGGTATCAGCAGGTTGGTGATGGAACCCGAATTGGGCTCCCAGCCCAGCTTACGACTGTAATACCAGTCTACCATAAATTCATTGACCTTCCCTTCGAGGATGAGATCGCGTTTTTTTACGGCAAATCCGTCATTGTCGTAATACCTGGAACCCAGTCCGCGTAAGATAAACGGATCTTCGCTGATGGTAAGCAGTTTACTGCCAATCGACTGGCCTTTTTTATCGGCGAGGAACGAGCGTTTCTGTTGAATGCTGCCGGCCGACATAGGGCTGAAAAGGCCATTCATCAGGCGAGCTGCACCCCGGTTTTCAATGATCACCGGAAGGGTTTCGGTGGGAATTTTTTTTCCACCCATCAGATCGAGGGTGCGTTTGGCGGCCATCCTACCCACTTCGGTCAGCGAAGGCAGGTCGGCACGGTACCTGCAGCCTACCCAGTTTGAATCTGCAGGACGACGGTCACCTTCGTCCTTGGCTGTCATGGACGCCCCTGTCCAACATTCGGTGGTTTGCAATGTTCCTTCGAAGCCATTGCTGGTTTGCACATATTCTTCGTACGATTCGTCGTACTCCCCGGCCTCAACCGAAATTACCTTGTCACCGCCGGCAGTCAGGCAGGCATCCTCAACGGCCTTTGCCATTTCATGACGTTTTTCGGGTGTGATAAGCTTCATTTCGGGGTCGGCGAGCTGAAGGTCAGCGGCTGCTTTTCCGGCATAATACTTCGGATCGGGCAGGGTGCGGAAAGGATCTTCCTCCATTATTTTAGCTGTCTCAATCAGGTCGGTAATAAAACCCGAAAGGGTTGACTGGCGGAAGTCGGGGGTTGACTGACTGGCAAAGCGGTTGTTAAGGTAAACGTCGAGCGACAAGCCCTGCGTAGAGGCTTCTTTGATGACCTCGGGCTTACGGTCGCGGTAATTAATCTCAACAAAGCGACGTTTTGAAATACTAACCTTGCAATCGCCTGCTCCTGCTTTTTTGGCCTGGTCGATTACCCAGCCTGCCAATTCGCGTAATTCCTGTTGCTGGTTTTTATGGTAGTTCATGATCAGGCTCCTTTCTGCTGGGTACCCCCAACGGTTAATGATTTAACTAAGCACGAGGGCATTCCAAAACCTACCGGTACGCCCTGTCCGTTTTTTCCGCATTGACCGGCACCTCCCTGGTACATGACGAGGTCGTTGGCCAGCATGGTGATGTTGGCGAGCATTTTGGGCCCGTTTCCCATGATGTTTACATCCTTGATGGCCGAGGTGAGCTTGCCGTTTTCAATCAGGCGGCCCTGCGATACATAAAAGGCAAAGTCGCCTTCGCCAATTTTAACCTGACCGTTGCTGACATCTTCGACATAAATGCCGTTTCCGGCTTGCCTGATTATGTCTTCAACACTGGCCTGTCCGTTCAGCATGTAGGTATTGCGCATACGCGGCATGGGGTAATTCTGGAAGTCCTGTCTGCGGCCGTTACCTGTTGGTTCAATGCCGTAGTGTTTTGCGGAAATTTTGTCATGCAGATAGCTGGTCAGTATTCCGTTCTCTACCATCATGGTTTTCTTGCCCGGTGTGCCTTCATCGTCGATGTTGATGCTACCGGCGAGGTTCATATTGGTGCCGTCGTCAACAATGTTGACAAATGGCTCTGCCACCTTTTTGCCAATCATGGTGCTGTAGGTCGAAATGTTTTTACGGTTGAAATCGGCTTCCATGCCATGGCCAATGGCTTCGTGCAACAGAATGCCGGTTACACCGGGGCCAAGTACCACGGGCATTTCACCGGCAGGCGGCTGAATGGCATCGAACAGCTTGAGGGCATTGTTAACGGCTTTGGAGGCAACTTCGTCAATAACTCTTTCGGTGTAATAGGAGAGATCGCGGCGTCCGCCCAGGTTCCAGAATGCCTGTTCGCGTTTACCGTTGCGCTCGGCCACTACCGATGCATAAATGAAACCAGCGGGTATAAGGTCTTCGGCCATCACACCATCGCTGGTAACCACCAGGGTCCGCTTGAAACTATGCTGGAAGCCGGCATTTACCTTAACGATTTCTTTGGAAAGGTCAAAGCATTTTTGGTTGATGCCTTGCAGCAGGGGTAATTTGGCTTGTGCCGGAATACCGTTAAAATCGGGCGACAATGGATAGTAATTGCCTTTGTTGGGCGATTTGAAGGTTGTTGCCACGGGTGTTGCGCTCATGTCGCATAGCGTAGAGGCTGTGGCGGCTGCCGAAAGCATGGAGGCCTCGGTGAGGTCCTGGGTGAAACCATAACCCACCTGGTCGCCTTTTACGGTTCGGATGCCAACGCCAAGTGATATATTGCCGTATGATTGGTTTACCTTGCCGTCTTCGAGTCCGAGGTAATTCGACAGGGTGAACTCAAAATAAAGGTCGGCAAAGTCGCCGCCCCTCGAAAGTGCTTTGGCCAGTAATTTCTGGCAGAGGTTTTCGTCAATCCCAAATTCTTTCAGGAAGTAATTCCCCCCGGTTTGTGGATCGAGCCACATAGCCGCCTCGAGTCTGGGAAGTAAAAAAAGGGCGCCGCCGGCCATGGCAGTGCCCCTGATAAATTTACGCCGCGGAATGGGTTTCATTTTTTAAGTGTAGTTAATGATTGTTGAACTAAATTAAGGCCTATTTCAACAATAATCAACCTCATCGGCAGATTATAACAAATTTTAACAGAAACCCGCAGAATACTGCTTATGTTACTCGGTATATTTGGCTATTAACCGCACAATCAGATCATTCAGTAATTCCACCTCGTAGTCGCCTACGGTGGCTTCTATATGATCACCGCCAATGCCGCTGTCGTTGGTGATAAACACATAAGTTCCATTGGTGGCTGTGGCGAAGAAGCGGAACAGGAATTCGGTGTCCTTATTGATACCACTGGCCGATATGGGAATGATTTTGATACCCTTTTCAGCAGTTGTTTTGATAATATTGTTCAGGTCGCTCACAATGCTCAACGTAAGGTGGGGCGGGGCATCGAGTAACAGAAAGAGCAAACGTGCCCTGGCATTTTTGCTCCAGCTCAGCTGGGTTATGGCTGTGTTGAGGGCCGTGTGAACGGCTTCTTCATAATCGCCGCCGCCATCGGCATGCTGATCGTTAATAAAAGAAAGCGTGGCATTTAAATTTGTGCTGAAAGGCGATACCCGCGTGAGGTATTCGTCTCCCTCGTCGCGGTAAAATACCGATCCGATGCGGAGTGACAATTCATTGTTCATGTCTTCGACACGGTTAATCACATCCAGTAATTCCGATTTCAGGTAATCAATTTCATCCGTCATGGATCCGGTGGCATCCACCACAAAAAG
>JAFGVG010000369.1 GCA_016938095.1 Bacteroidales bacterium | reverse complement strand
TGTTATAGAAACCAAGAAAGAAGGATATTACAGGGCATTGATGGAAGGTCAGAAAAACAGGGGCAAAGAAAACGAGCGTATTGATAGTTGGATGTTGTTCTTTTTAGAATGCCTGATTATTTTAACCCAAAGGCTTGATGCCAAATACGAAACATACAGCAAACTGAAAACTGCATTAAACGAACGCCAGCAGGTTGTTTTAGCATTTATTAAAGAACGGAAAAACACACAGGTAGGCGAACTCGAAAGACAGTTAAAAGATTACTCCCGGAACACATTGAAAAAAGACCTTGCTTATTTGGTTAAAGAAGGATTATTGCTGAAAACAGGAGAAGGACGCGGAGTCCGGTATCACATAAAAGAATAAACCCCCAGTTCGGCTAAGGCTATAGTTAAAAAAATCTCCCTATCCATCACACTTATTTACCGGTTTGTTTGTTAAGCTGGTTTCTGTATCTTTGCCAGCGTTAATTTTTAGATGAAAACCGAAAGTTCATATAACAATGTTACTGATCTTGCCGACCCGGTGCGTATGGCCAAGGAAAACCTGCTGCAACAGCGCGCACGGGTGATATGGATGTGCGGTCTGTCGGGTGCCGGCAAAAGCACACTGGCAGGTCTTCTCGATGATGAACTTGCCCGACGCGGATACCTGTCGCGTGTTATAGATGGCGATGTGGTTCGCAGCGGCCTCAACAAAGGTCTTGGCTATTCTGTTGAAGACCGCCACGAAAACCTGCGAAGGGTGGCAGAGGTGGCAAAACTTTTTGCCGGATGCGGGGTTATTGCCATCGTTTCATTCATTAGTCCCACCCGCTACATCCGGAACCTGGCCCGCGAAATTGTCGGTGAAAACGATTTTCTGCAGGTATTTGTCGATGCCCCACTTGAAGTGTGCGAACACAGAGATACCAAAGGCCTTTACAAACAGGCCAGGGAGGGCAAAATAAAAGATTTTACGGGCATTGATTCTCCTTTTGAACCACCTGTGCAGGCCGACCTGATCATTGACACTGCTAAACATTCCGTGGATGAAAGCAGTAAGCAATTGCTCGAATTCGTATTGCCGAAGATTGAGCTGAACCAAGAACCAAGAACCAAGAACCAAGAACCAAGAACCAAGAACCAGCACCCAGCACCCGCGAAGTATTAGAAACAAACACTGAACAGTTGAATTCACATACCATGAATAGTTATAATATCAACCACTTAAAGGAACTCGAGGCAGAATCGATATTTGTCATCCGTGAAGTAGCGGCCCAGTTCGACCGGCCCACCATGTTGTTTTCGGGCGGGAAGGATTCCATTGTGATGTATTACCTGGCAAGGAAAGCTTTCTGGCCCATGAAGGTGCCCTTTCCGCTGCTCCATATCGATACGGGCCATAATTTCCCCGAAACCCTGGAATTCAGAGATCAGCTTATGGAGAAAACCGGTGGTCGTTGTATTGCCCGACTGGTACAGGATTCAATCGACCAGGGCCGAGCAGTGGAGGAAACCGGCTTCAATGCCAGTCGTAATATGCTGCAAACGGTAACGCTGCTTGACGCCATTTCCGAATTCAAGTTCGATGCTGCTTTGGGTGGCGGACGCAGGGACGAAGAAAAGGCCCGTGCCAAAGAACGCTTTTTTTCACACCGTGATGAATTTGGCCAGTGGGACCCCAAAAACCAACGGCCTGAACTCTGGAATCTATTTAACGGTAAGAAAAGAATGGGCGAACACTTCCGCGTTTTTCCGCTCAGCAACTGGACCGAGATGGACGTTTGGCAATACATTTATATGGAAAATGTTGAGATACCCAGCCTGTATTTCACGCATAAACGCGAAGTCTTTAACCGCGACGGGGTTTGGCTTGCCTATGCGCCTTTTATGAGTCTTAAACCCAACGAAAAGGTGGAGACCATTGATGTCAGGTGCCGCACCATTGGCGATATCACCTGCACCGGGCTTACCCTTTCGACTGCCAACACCCTCGAAGATATTATTTTAGAAGTGGCAGCCACACGGGTTACCGAGCGGGGCGGCAGGTACGACGACAAACGTTCCGAGTCGGCCATGGAAGACCGGAAAAAGGAAGGGTATTTTTAAGCCTTTACAGCAAATTGGAATGATCACCGAATAATGCTTATTGTAAAATGACTGAGCAAAACGACAAACACAACGGTTACCTCGACATGGAATTGCTGCGGTTCACCACTGCCGGCAGCGTTGACGACGGGAAGAGCACACTTATCGGAAGATTGCTATATGACAGCAAGGCTATATTCGAAGACCAGCTCGAAGCACTTGAGCTTGCAAGTATCAACCGCGGGGAGGAGCAGATTAATCTTTCGCTTCTAACGGATGGTTTAAGGGCCGAACGTGAGCAGGGTATTACCATCGACGTAGCATACCGGTACTTTGCCACCCCAAAGCGCAAGTTCATCATTGCCGATACGCCCGGTCATATTCAGTACACCCGCAATATGGTTACCGGCGCCTCAACTGCCAATGCTGCTCTTATATTGATTGATGCACGTAACGGCGTGGTTGAACAAACCATCCGGCATTGCTATATAGCCTCACTGCTGCAAATACCTCATGTGGTGGTTTGTATAAATAAGATGGATTTGGTTGATTACGATGAGAAGGTTTTTGAAAAAATCCAGCACGATTTTAACCGGTTTTCCGACAAGCTCGATATAAGTGATATCTACTTCATCCCCATTAGTGCACTAAAGGGTGATAATGTAGTGGAACGTTCAGCGCATATGCCTTGGTACGATGGTCCAACACTGATGTACAACCTCGAACACCTGCATATCAGCAACGACAATAACTTCACTGATCCACGATTCCCGGTGCAGTATGTGGTCAGGCCTAATTCCGATGAGTTTCACGATTACCGGGGTTATGCCGGCAGGGTTGCCGGAGGTGTTTTCAGGCCCGGTGATAAGGTTATAGTATTACCCTCGGGGTTTACTTCAACCATCCGGTCGATTGACTTCATGGACCAAAGCCTTGAGCTGGCCTTTCCGCCGCAATCGGTTACCATAACCCTCGAAGATGATATTGATATCAGCAGGGGCGACATGATTGTCATGGAAAATAATCAGCCCCAGATAGGGCAGGATATAACGGCCATGATATGCTGGCTGAACGAGAAACCCATGCGTCCAAATGCCAAATATTTCATACGCCATACCACCAGGGAAGCACGATGCATCATCAAGGAAGTTAATTACAAGGTAAATATCAACAACCTCGAAAAGGAAATCAACGACAAGCAGATTGCCCTGAACGAAATCGCTGAAGTCACCTTGCGCGTGACAACGCCGTTGTTTTATGATTCGTACCGCAAAAACAGGATTACCGGATCGCTCGTTTTAATCGACGAAGGAACCAACGAAACCATCTGTGCCGGAATGATTGTTTAGAGACGTGTAAAAAGTCTGATCAAGCGTGTACGTCATTGCGAACGTAGTGAAGCAATCTCCTGCAAATGAGAAGATTGCTTCGGTCGTACCTCCCGCAATGACGATGGGAAATACTTTTTACACAGCCTCGTTTATTTAAACACAAAGCAAAATCAATAACACGAAGACCACTAAGAACTAAGCACACGAAGGAAAGTCCCGACATTGGCGGGACTCTTGGTGTTCTTAAACATTGTGCGCTTAGTGAAGCTTTCTCTTAGAGTACTTCGCGTTAAAAAAAAGACTGCCAAGCACAGCGTAGGCAGAGAATGGCAAAGATCATACTAATCATTGAACATCTATACTTTATAATTATTAGCTTGACGGATAAGGTTTACACTTACTCTGAATAAATGGCTCTTTCCACAGTCTCGTTAAGAAGTGTGTTGGTGTTAAAAACGCATCTCACATTTTAATGTAACAGGTATATTACGCTTTTCACGAAATAAAACGCCGGATACAGGACAATTGGTGCGTATATTCCCGTGTCTCGGGAAGGTAAATTCCCCTGTCGTCGACAGGGCTTATATGCACATACCCCGAACTGTGCACAATCGTATCCGGTGTGAGCAGTATACCTACATGGGTAATTTTGCCTTCGTGATGGCCGAAGAAAGCAAGATCGCCGGCTTTGGCCACTGACAGGTTTTCGACTGGCTGGCCCTGAGCGGCCTGCTGCCAGGCATCCCGGGCAACGGGAACGCTCAGTATTTTATATACCGATTGAACAAACCCTGAGCAATCACAGCCGAAGGGCGTACGTCCGCCCCATAAATAGGGCGCATTGAGAAAAAGACCTATGACATCATCAATTGTGCAAACGTTCTCAGTTCCCGCTGGTTCATACATCTTTAGAATAGTAAAGGTATACTGACCAATCTGCAGGCGGTTTTTTTCCGGCAGCCATCCGGTTAACGAACTTCCGGCTGGAATATGAAATGGATTTCCTCCCGGAGCAGCAATGGTTGTGATAAGCGCTTTTGAAACCACCTGCGGTTGGCATAACCAGGTTTTATATAGGTTTTCGTCAATCGGATGGAGCAATTTCTGATCGATCCATCCCCTGTATTGGTCAAAGGCAGTGACGATTTCGACCCAGCTACCCTGGATTCCTGTTATGGTGTAGCACTCACCAAAAAGCAGTTGACTGGTCATTTCGGCCTGCTCACGGGGCTCTTTTCTGACAGGTATGATGGAATGCAATGCAATGCCGTAATTCATATCTTATATTTAAGCGTTACCTAATGTCCCCGGCAGGCCGGTGAACATCCAACAGGAATAGTTGTTTAATGATCAGGAATACACTATTTTTATTCTGTTGAATCGTTGTGGTTCTTCGCTAAAGATACAAATTACCGTCAATATC
>JAFGVG010000368.1 GCA_016938095.1 Bacteroidales bacterium | reverse complement strand
CTTGTATATTCCTATATCGGATATGCAAAAATTGAACAAGACGTGGGCAACCTCACCGTGATTGATGTGAAGCTGATTCCCGAACAGACCCTGCTTGATGAGGTGGTGGTAATCGGGTATGGAACAGCAAAGAGACGCGACGTACTGGGCGCTGTTACAAAAGTTGGCAACAAGGAGCTCAGCAAGTTACCGGTATCAGGGATTGATCAGGCCTTACAAGGCAGGGCAGCTGGTGTTCAGGTAACTCAAAACACAGGTGCACCTGGTGAAGGAGTTAAAGTTCGTATTCGTGGTATTGGTTCCATTAATTCGAGCAACGAACCACTTTATATTGTTGATGGCATAGCTACGGCAGATGCGTTGAAAATTCTTTCTCCCGGGGATATTGATAATATTACCGTTCTTAAAGATGCTTCTGCAGCAGCCATTTACGGCTCCCGTTCCACAAACGGGATTGTGCTTATCACTACGAAAAAAGGCGCCAAAGGTAAAATCAAAATCACGTATCATGGCCAGACAGGCTTTCAGAAAGCCATTAATCTGACCAAGATGGTAAATACTACCGATTATATAACCATTTATAATGAAGCTGCCACAAACGACAACGCAAACCTCCCGCCGGGTTTGCCTGATCGAAAACTCATCACTCCCGCGGATGCTGTAGGATTCGCTAATGTGAACTATGTAGAAGAACTATTTAGAACTGCACCGGTAAATTCACATGAACTTTCTGTTTCCGGAGGGAATGAATCAACCAATTTTCTTCTTTCTACTTCGCTTTTCAATCAAAAGGGCATTATAAAAAGTACCGGGCATACCCGGGGAACGGTAAGACTTGATGTAAATACTGAAGCAAGCAAATGGCTTACTGTAGGATTGAGTATGTTGGCCGGACTTTCAAAAACAGATATAATAGGCAGTTCAGGTGACGGCGCCGGTGGAAACGGAGGAAGTGTGATAAGATATGCATTCTTCCGCAATCCGGCAATTCCCATACAGTTTGAAAATGGCACTTATGTTGACCGCCCGGCTGAATACTTTGGCAGCCAGATTTTTGATTCATTTCTTGGCGATGGATACAATCCCATCGGCATGACTGCTCATAACGATAACACCCGCAAAGACGACAGTTATCTTGGGAAAGCCTACTTTACAGCCAAAATCACGGAGCATCTCAAATTTACAACCAACTTCGGGATGGATTATCGCAATTCCAACAGCCGCCGCTTCAACCCAACATGGGGTACATTTAACCGGATTGATGCTGTAAACAGTTTGAATATCAGCAATGAGCGAGTTATCAATTGGACCGTCAATAATGTGTTGAATTACGAAGCCGTGTTCGGTGATTCACACACCCTTTCGGCAATGCTGGGATTTGAGGCTGTCAACAACAGTGGAAAGGCCTTGTATGCCAGCGATATGAATTTCCCTATTGAGCAGGAAGAACTCATCTACATTGGTAACGGAATCGGGAACAAAATTACCAGTCAGGGTGCATGGGCGTCAACACTGGCATCATTTTTCGGCAGACTAAGTTACAATTTCAAAGGCAAATACTACTTATCAGGCACCCTTCGCCGTGATGGCACCTCACGGTTTATCAAAAACAACAAATGGGGAACTTTCTATTCTGTTTCCGCAGGATGGATGTTGAAGCAGGAAGGATTCCTAAAGGATGTTGCCTGGCTCGAAAATCTCAAACTCCGTGCAGGATATGGTGCTGTGGGGAACCAGGATATATCACTCTATGCTAACAAAGACAGGGTCTCTCCTTATTATGACTATCCTTTTGGCGGAATATCCAATAGCGGTTATGCACAAAGCGCCCTGGGAAATGAAACCCTGAAGTGGGAAACCAGTTTCCAATACAATGCAGGTGTGGATGTTGAACTTTGGAAAGGGGCATTTGCCTTTTCCGTTGATTATTTTTATAAAAATACAGATGGTATGCTGGTATTGGCATCCAATCCTCCCTCATCAGGTTATGCCAATCCTCCCTGGATAAACAACGGATCGGTACTGAATACAGGGATTGAACTTGAAGCCACTTACCGCAAAACAAAGAACGAATGGGGTTACTCCATTGGCGGTAACATCGCTTTTTTACATAATGAAATTGTTAGTCTTACTGCTCCTATAGATCGTGGCGTTATCGAGACAGGCCAGTATGCCACACATGGTGAGGTAGGTCAGCCGATCGGTTCATTCTACCTGCTCGAAATGGATGGCATATTCCAGAATGAGACCGATGTGTTGCTCTCGGCATTGCAGGAATCCAACACACAACCCGGTGATGTAAAATTTAAGGATCATTTCGTTGACGGGGTCATTGATAATAAAGACAGGGTGCACCTGGGAAGCGCTATCCCAAAACTGAGCGGAGGCATTAGCCTGGCAGGCAATTACAAAAACTTTGATTTGAGTATGTTTTTCCAGGGCGTTTACGGCAACAAGATCTATATGCAGATAAACCAGGATATCGAAGGCTTTTACCGAGGTTTTACAGTAACACAGCGCTATTTTGATAAACGATGGACCGGTGAAGGAACATCAAACACGCAGCCAAGAGCATCATGGTCAACCAAATCAAATAACGCAAGGCCTTCATCACGCTTTCTTGAAGATGGCTCTTACCTGAGATTAAAGAATGTTCAGCTTGGTTATGCAATTCCTGATAAAGCACTCAGGATTATCGGTTTATCACAGGCAAGGGTGTATGTATCAGGCACCAACCTATTAACACTAACAAAATATCCGGGCCTGGACCCTGAAATGACCGTAAGTGATAACGCCAAAAATGAAGGCGACAATGCAGCCGGAATTGACTGGGGAACCTATCCTTCGGCGATGACTGTAATGTTTGGACTTGACATCACCTTTTAAAACCGCCCGCCATGAAAAATATTGTAACCTATTGTATAATCATCTTCTTTGCCCTTTCCTCGTGTGAAGACTTTTTGACACAGGAGCTGAAAGGCGAATTTTCGTCTGACACTTTTTATCAGAATGACATACAGGCTATTCAGGCCGTGAACGGGGTTTATGATGCCATATCTTTTAACAGCTTTGATAATGCCATATGGATTTTCGGAGATATCGCCTCTGAGGATGCTGTAAAAGGAGGCAATCCCGGCGATCAGGCTGAAATTACCTATATTGATGAGTTCTCTGCAAACGCCAGCAACGGCATTATCAGCAATTACTGGACTTTTACCTATGAAGCCATTGCCCGTGCCAACAATGTGATAGCTAATGTTCCTACAACAGCAATGGATGAAACACTCAGGAGCAGAATCATCGGAGAAGCCAAATTTTTAAGGGCATACAGTTACTTTAACCTGGTCAATGTTTTCGGGAAAGTACCTTTAAAATTGCTCCCTCAAACAACACAGGAGGCCATAAATGTGCCACTGAGCGAGGTAAATGCCATTTATCTTCAGATTGAGCAGGATCTGTCAGATGCCGCATCCGTTCTGCCTGTTTCATATACTATTACCGATATTGGTCGCGTAACCAAAGGCGCTGCCCTGGCTATGCTGGGAAAAGTCAAACTGTACCAGCAACTTTGGTCAGATGCGATTACCTATTTCCAACAGATGGAAGCCTTGGGAATATATCGTCTGTTGCCCAATTATGCCGATAACTTCAAACTGGCAAACGAAAACAGCAGTGAATCTGTTTTTGAGATTCAGCACCTGTCAAATCAGAATCCATTCACCGGTAGTGCTTTAAATCAATGGTTTGCGCCTGCAGCAGAAGGCGGGTATTATTTCAATGCCCCCACGCAAAGCCTGGTGGATGCTTTTGAAAAAGGCATTACCGAAGAAGTTGATCCGCGCCTTGATGCTTCCATTGGCCGCGATGGCCAACCCTGGCTGAATGGGGATATTTTCAGTGAAACCTGGTCACCTACCGGATATCTTACTAAAAAACACCAGCAGCCGCTTTCGGAGATTTCCTCATCACTAAAGGGCGACGGTGACCTTAACTATACTTATCTGCGCTATGCCGATGTGCTGCTTATGAAGGCAGAAGCATTCAACGAAATGGCCATTGTTGATTCCGCACTAAACAACCTGAACAAGGTAAGGCAACGTGCACTTGCTAGCTTTGATGGAATACCGCCCGCCGACCTGCTTTTGGAGATCACCACAACCAATCAGAATCAGCTCAGAACGGCCATCCAAAAAGAACGAAGGGTTGAACTGGCCCAGGAGTTTCACCACTATTTCGACCTGATGCGATGGGGAAAGGCTGTTGCCGAAGCTGCTCTTGGTCCTGTTTTTAATTTCGACACCAAAAGATATATGCCGATTCCGCAAAAAGAGATAGACGCAAACCAGGCTATAAATCCCTGAGGTTAACAAATCAATATAAAAATATCAATTACCAATTTAAATTTAAAACTATGAAAATGAAAAATTTGTTTAAACTACAAACATTGTTGCTTGCACTCATTATGAGTTCAGCAATGATTATGGTGTCGTGCAAAGATGATGACGACGATCCTATTCCTGTTGACAAAACCGAGCTCACTGCTTTAATTGCCCAAGCTGAAGCGCTTGCAACCGCAGCATCCAGTGACGATTATCCGCAAACGGCAATCGATGATTATGCGGCAACTTTGCTAAGTATTAAAAATGCAACTGCTGCAACCACGCTTACCCAGGAACAAGCCGATAATCTGGTTGTACAGCTTACCACGGCTATGGATACTTTTGAATCTCAGGAATATGAAGACATTAATGAAACATTGAACCTCAATGCAGGCTGGCACTTTGACGAAGGAACCGGTACTACTGCCACTGCTTTCTCCTCTGTTCAACATGTAGGAACCTTTACTGCCGGAAATGCAAGTATTTTTGGTGCCGATGCCATGTCTCCAACATGGGTTGCCGGGGTCAACGGTGGCTTCGCTATTAGTCTGGATAAAGGCGCTCATCTTGAAGTTCCTTATACAACCAGCTTCCTGCCCGCCGACCTGTCCATCTCCGTGTGGATTAAGCCTAGCGAACTCTATGAGAACAATTACATCCTCTCACAAAACTTTTGGAACGGATATAAACTGCAGACTCAGGGTGGTGGAAAACCGTTCTTTACATACAAAAAGGTGGATGGCGGAATTATAGATGCCGATAATGAGATGGATAACTCAATTACAGCAGGCGAGTGGAATCATCTCATTGTTACATTAGACGGAACAACCAAGGAACTAAAGTTCTATGTTAATGGTACCCTTACAAAAACATGGACAGAGTCTACTAAAGGTATTGGACCACTTATTCAAACCCTTACGTCTCCTGAACCCCAGCCGTTTATGATTGGATGTGTGGCAACAGACGCTCAAATTGCAACCTGGGAATGGACAGAAACTCCTACTTCCCTTGGTTATTTTAAGGGTGCTATTGACGAGCTGAAGATTTATAACATTGCATTAAGTGCAGGTCAGATTATAAAGTTTCACAACCACGAGAAACCGTAATTGGCTTCCGGTTAGTGTAAAGCTTTAATAGGCTTTAAAAGGGAAAAATAGTATCGAACAAGGAACGCTGATTTTTGATTTACGAAGTTTTGACTTCATTATTTATTATCCCCTGCCCGCCGTAACAACGTGCAGGCGGGGGTGTTCCTTGTTCTTTATTAGTTTACTGTATTTATAGTGTTTATCTAACTCTTTATGGTCTAAGCATCATGGTTAAGATACTTCTCCTCTGCGCTTTTACACTCAACACCCTGGTATCCCTCGCCCAACCCGGGCAGCTAAGCATACCCCGCGTGGATCAGATGCCCGACCTGCCCGCTCCTTTGACAATCAGAAACTGGGATCAGGTGGCATTGGATTACGATAACTTTGTATTTAATTTCTCTTCAACAGGCCAATACTTACCCTTAGGCCGCCTGGGTACGCAGGGACAATTCAATTATCCGGACAATACTCCTTTTTTTCTCGATTCCTATGTGGGCGTCGATGGGCATCTCAATCAGGCTGAAGCCATTAACATCATGCCGGCCATTGTTGGTGCATCGCTTGCCGGCATTGATAAAAGCAACCAGAACGGGATGAACTGGGTGGCCATGACAAAAGACTTTTTTAACCTGAAAAACGGACAAAACGTTTACCTGAACGGCTATTCAACAACTTCTGGCGATGACTGGTGGTATGATGTAATGCCCAATGTGTACTTTTATCAGTTGAGGTCATTGTATCCCAATGCCGCTCCGGAATTCACCTCCCAGTTTACCACTGTTGCCGATCGCTGGCTCTATTGCGTACATCAACTCGGAGGAAGTACAACACCCTGGACCATGCCCAATATGAATTACCGGGCGTTCAACCTGGCTACAGGATTACCGCTGAATACAAGCGTTCCTGAACCGGAATCTGCCGGCAGCATAGCCTGGCTGCTATATAATGCCTATACCGAAACAAATGAACAAAAATATTTTGAAGGCGCCCAAATGGCACTTGATTACCTGTTGAGTCTTGATTCCAATCCCTCCTACGAGTTGCAATTGGCCTACGGCACACTTGCCGCTGCACGAATAAATGCCATTGAAGGAACAAGCTATTCCGCACAAAAATTGCTTGATTGGTGCTTTAACCGGGGCGATCTGCGCGGATGGGGCGCTATAGTCGGCAAGTGGGGAGATTATGATGTATCGGGGCTCATCGGCGAAGCCCATGATGCCGGTGACGATTATGCCTTTGTAATGAACGGCTTTCAGCAAGCCGCTGCATTGGCTCCGCTGCCTAAATATGATAAACGATACGCCAGGGCCATCGCCAAATGGATCCTAAACGTAACAAACGCCAGCCGGTTATTCTATTGGAATGCCCTGCCACAGAATCAACAGGATTCCTACGATTGGGCCTCGGCATACGATATATCCGCTTGCATTCCCTATGAATCCATGAAAGAATTACAAAATGGCTTTTCACCTTTTGCTACGGGCGATGCCATCGGCGGAGGATGGGCCTCCACAAACCTGTCGCTTTACAGCGGATCAAGCGTGGGCTATCTGGCCGCGGTGGTGCAAACCACCAATGTTCCAGAAATTCTTCAGATTGACCTCAACGCTACGGATTTCAACGGAGATAACTCCCTGCTTTCTTACCTGTATTTTAACCCAACACAAATTCCCCAACAGGTCACTGTTTATCTGCCGTCAGACACATGCGGCGTATACGATGCTATCACAGAAGCCACGCTATTCTTATTGGCCACAGATTCCATTTCTTTAACCATACCGGCAGGGGAAGTAAGGCTAATCAGACTTTATTCATCGGCTCTGATACCTGAAGCCCGCAATGGAAGACTATATGCCGGTGATCATATACTCGACTATCATTATCAATATGCATATACTGCAAACCTCCGCATAAAAGCCCTTTCAACTGATCAGAATCCGGTCGTTATCAATTCCCCGTTTACGGCATATTGTGAACCGGGAAATACCAACGCCGGCGACCCTGTTCAGTTTGAATGGTTCATGGATGGAGCATTGATCGATGGCCAGAGTCAGTCGCAAGTGCAGCTTACCGCCCCGGGGACCCCATCCCGGGTTGTACTCAAATGCAGGATAAGTGCTTACAGCCAGTTCGCTGAGGACTCAATAAATCTCATCATCGTTGAGCACATCCCCACACCACCGGTGGTGAACGGCATTGAATCAGGCTTGAAATATACAGCCACCGGTGAAACAAACACTTTTACCGCACTGGTTGAACCTGCAGCTGACGAAATTCTTGAATATGCCTGGAGTGCTTCAACTGGCACTTTGAATCAACACACAGGAAGCTCCGTCACCTGGGAGGCGCCGGAAATACCTGTCGCAGGCACCATCACCCTAAAGGTTACCAATCAGGATATGCTCTCCACCATCGTGTTCGTTGGGGCGCTGGTAAAAGATACAAGCCTGGCTGTTCAGGCACCGATGATATGGTATCCCTTTGACGCAAATAATAACAATGCTGCTGCCGACCGCTTTCATGCCACCGTCTCCGGCGTTACCAAAACCGATGATGCCCGCAATATGCCATTGCTGGCCTATAGATTCACAGCCGGACAAAACATCATATATACCGATAATCACGATGACCTGAACTTCACAGATGCCGTAAGCCTGAGCTGCTGGTTCAGGTGCGAGGAACTGGGCTCGGAACGATTTATTATTTCTCACGGCTCCTGGCAACAACGCTACAAGCTATCCATCACTCCTGAAGGTTTTATCAGGTGGACCGTTAAAACAAGTACCGGTGTGGCAGATCTTGACGGCTCAACACCCATTGAACTCAACCGCTATTACCATGTTTGCGTGCTCTACACCGGATATTCCATGGAACTTTATGTAGATGGTGTGCTGGACACCTTTATCGCTTTTACAGGAACCCTCCTGTCCTCGACCAAGCCCTTTACCATTGGCCGGATGGACAATGTGGAAACCCTGTATGCGCTTCTCGGAAGTGTGGATGAAGTGAAGCTGTGGAATACGGAAATTTCGGTTCCGCAAATTGAACAGCTCAGAAGCCAGTGGGCCACATCTACTGCAACTGCTGAGAAAGAACTGATGGTAAGCATTTATCCCAATCCTGCCAAAGAGGCAATTTATTTAGAATTCACCGCTGATTACCAGGTTAAACACCTCTCCCTGCATACTGCGGATGGAAGAGAAGTACCCATCCTTCAAGTCTGCATGCAAAGCTCAGGTTTGATGATTAAAATTCCTCAAATCTCACCTGGATTCCATGTGCTCAAAATACTGCTGAAAGATGGGCGCGCGATCACCAGGAAGATTGTTGTTCGATAGTCAAGATTATAAGACTAACAGCCTGACCTAAAATTATTTGCTATGTTTCACCTGAATAACAAGTTGCCGGCTTTCTTACTATGCCTGTTTGCTTCACTGAACCTTTCATTCACCCACTGTCAGCAACTTTCACTGAAAGTTGCCGGTGATGACAGTACAGGTTTTTATGTTGATATATACTGTGACAATAAATTAATGGTTACCCATGCGGAAGAATCCCTGCAATTGTATAATCTCGACCTGAGCACAGTGGCCAACCTGCCGCCATGGACCGGTCAGAAATGGACCGGTAATGAAGACTCCATTTGCCTGACAAGAGATTCTTACGTGCAGGAGTTTGATGCCAATCTTTCTGTTACTGTGACCTATCAGGTAATTAATGCAAATGTTATAAAAAAGACCATTGAGTTATTTCAGCCATCCATGCCCAACCTGTTTTATATATTGAAACAAACAGCAGAACCTGCAGAAAAACCACAGCGATACGTAACATTTGAACATGATAGTTTTCCGGGTGGCTTTGTGCATGAGATGTTTCCGTCTGCAGGGTTTATTACCCCCGATAATCATATAGTTGGCTTTTTAACTGATGCCGGTTACCTGAATCAGTATACCCGAAACACACGTCGCCGTTTCAGCGGACGCGGAGGAGGATTTGTGGGTATGCGCAGGTTACCCGATCCCAATCTGTTTTTCGTGGCCGGTTTATCAGAACAGGCGAAAAATAATCATTACATCAGCCAAACCTTCGGTGAAATTTACAACCTCGATGCCGGCGAGAAAATCCTGGTAGAAACAGCTGCAGCATATCGCAAAGAAGGCAATGTGGATATCATTAAAGAGAATGGTCTGATCTCAATAACCGGCCATTCCGGCGGTAGAGCGGGGATAGAATTTACAGCACCCTTTAAAGATCAGGGCGTGTACACCCTGTCGTTTTTATGTAAAGGGAATGCCCCACTGGCATTGAAGCTGTTCAGAGTCAGGAACGGCCAAAAAACCATAGAACTGGAAAATGGGGTAAAGTATATCGACAACTTTCCGACCCTGGAAAATGAGTGGACCCGATTCAAAGGAAGCATACTGGTTCCGTATATTGAAAACGACAGTGTATCTGTATTTATTGGTTCGCTTTCAGGAAAGGACTTTGGGTTGGAGATTAAAGATCTGCAATTTATACAGCATCATCCGCAGCAGGAACCTTATAACGTGCTGCCGCTTGGCGAAAAAGTGAAGAAAACCACTTACATTTTTATAGAACCCTGGAAATCGCATCAGCAGTATATGATCTCGTCACAGTCGCGATTGGCCGAAGGGAAAGGCTTCAGCGGGTCGCTGATAGAAAAAATGTTGTATGCTAATTTCAATATGCTGACCTGGATCACCGATGTAAACGAT
>JAFGVG010000367.1 GCA_016938095.1 Bacteroidales bacterium | reverse complement strand
TAATTGTATAGGTTGTATGGGCAATGCCGGTTCTAAGGTCTAGTTCTCTGCGATAGCCGCTAATATTAGCTGTGTCATGTCCCATGTGAATGTAAACATCGCCAAGTGTTTCATACGAGCGTAACCCCGGAGGCATCCCCAGCAGGTGCTGCTCCGATAAAGTGTAGGCCCTGGTGATATTCCCGTCAAGTAAAAGCTGCCTGATTTCGGCAAGGTGACTGAGGGCGCCGGGATTGTTGTTGTCGATTTTGGAACCGGCCCAAAGGCTTTCCTCGTTCAGTTGAATGCGCTCGGTTGCAGTATTCCCGAATACCATGGCCCCCAGCCGGCCATTTCCAACCGGTAAGGCATCGGTCCATTCCACGGCAGGCTGCTCATACCAAAGTACCAGGGGTTGCAATTCACTTTCGGCAGGTTTGCAGGAAAGCGACAACATTACAACCGCAAAAAAAGCGGGGACAAACCACGTAAACAGGCGGAGGAATCTCATCATAATGAATATTAGGCATTGTAGTAACAAATGTAACCGTTTTGGCCAAAAACCCCATGAATAACCTTGAAAAGGAGAAACTATTTTTTTACCTGCAAACATAGCTTGCTGATGTTTTACAAAAAGATTCTTTGTTACTTTGTGTAACAGCATCTATGTTTATAATACATTAAAAGCGATGCCTCATAATTTGGTTTTGCTATCCCTTATGCTCTTATGGTTAATACCAGGTAGGGCATATTCTCAAAACCCAATAAGTCCAGCAGGGGTTTATATTGCCGATCCGTCGGCAAAGGTTATGCCCGATGGGAAACTTTATGTTTACGGTTCACTCGACGAGAGTTGTAATTACTATTGCTCACATCGTCACCATATAATGGCGACTTCAAATATGCAGGACTGGAAAATTTTTGAAAATCGGTTTGCCTCAAAGGGAAACGTTGATGGTATAAAGTATAACGACGATTTGCTTTATGCCCCGGACTGTGTTGCTGCCCATGACAGTTTTTACCTATACTACTGCCAACCCAACAGCGATGCCGAAGGGGTAGCTGTTTCAATTAGCCCTGCCGGTCCATTTGCCCGGGGACAAAAGATTAACATTTCGGATCATCCTCAGATTGACCCTTCGGTTTTTATCGATAGCGATGGGCAGGCCTATTACCTATGGGGACAGTTTTCCTTAAAAATGGCCAGGCTCAGACCAAATATGCGCGAAATTGATCTTTCAACACTTAAAGATAGCATAATTACAGAGAATGAGCACTTCTTTCACGAAGGTGCTTTTATGACAAAACGAAATAGCGTGTATTATCTGGTATTTGCCGACATGAGTCGTGGGAATATGCCTACCTGCCTTGGATACGCCACTAGCAACCAACCCTTTGGACCATATCATTACAGGGGTGTAATCATTGATAATAATTTTTGCAATCCCGGAAACTGGAACAATCATGGCTCAATTGTTGAATATGCAGGTCAGTGGTATGTATTTTACCATCGTTCCACACATGGTTGTAATATGATGCGCAAGGCCTGCGTAGAGCCTATCACCTTTGGAAACGACGGAAGCATCCAGGAAGTGGAAATGACTTCCCAAGGCGCAGGCCCCCCCCTGGATGCATTCCGGAAAATTGAGGGAGAGCAGGCTTGCCTATTGCATGGCAATCTGCTTATCGAAGCCGATAGTCTGAACGAAGTACTTTCTCGTTTCAGTAAAGGCAGTAGGGCCGCATTTAAATATGTTGATTTCGGAAAAGGAGCGGACAGTATTACAGTGAGGGTGCGTAAAGGGGCAACAGACTGTGGGTTTAATATCAAACTCGGGCAACCCTGGGGGGATCACCTTGGATACGTGCATATAAACAAGCAGCGATACAGCAACGAATGGTGCGAAGTTACATTCCCGGTTAAGAATACCATAGGGATACATGCTTTGTGGTTTGAGTTTTATATTCCTGAAGACGCCTTGGCGCCCTACTCTGCTATCGATTGGTTCCGCTTTCACTGATTTATTTTTTTCATAGATTTTCGTATCCTGTTGCGATTGCGGACAATTTCGGTGTTCCGGGGTCGGATCAGGCTCTTATATAATATAATAGCCTGGTCCGACCCCGGATCGGTTACTTCACGATCTTCATCGTTCTGTCTCCTATCCTGATTATATAAACGCCTGAAAGCATAGGCTTCATATCGATGTTTTCAGAGTCGGAATCGAGTACCCGGGTGCAAATAATCTTACCTTCCAAAGAAGATATGACCAATTCATTGCCTTTGGCACCCCTGATGAACAATGTTTCACCAACCGGGTTTGGCCAAATGGTGAAAGCATCACGATCAGCTTCCTGTAACCCTGTTGGTCCGGCAGCCTGGGTAACAGTTATGACGGCGGGATCTGTTCCTAGTCCGGTAACCGTAATGGTGGCGCTACGTTCAGCGACGCTTGTATTGGCATCTGCTGTCAGTGTTATCGGCCCATTGTTCATGCCCAGTGTGTCGCTTACCTGCAACCAGGCCTGATCAGCTTCGATCCGCCATTCAGTATTCGATGTAATGGTAAAGGAAGCTGTACTTCCGTTTGTAGCACCTATGGCCAGGGAACTTTCAGAAGTTACCAGGCCGAAATCAAATTGCATGATGTTTTCGAACGATCTCCAGTGAACTGCAGCCTGGTATGTGCTCAGGGATCCTGTTGGGACAAGCAATACACAATTGAGGGTGTCAACATTCCTGAAATAAACTTCCAAAGGATCCAAAACCATAGGAACAACGGAATTTAATTGTATGGTATCCAGATTTGAACATCCGCTAAAAGCATTCGTGCCCATCTCTTCTAACGATGATGGGATGGTGGCTTTAATCAGACCAGTGCAGTCTTCAAACGACCATACGCCGATTAAGTTAACAGAAGGAGGTATCTCAACTGAGGTTAGACCGCTACAATCCCTGAATCCCATATTGAGTATCTTTTCTACTGATGCGGGGATCTTTATGGAAGTCAGGCTCCTACACGAGGCAAAAGCATAATAACTAATCGTTTTCACCGATGGAGGAATCAATATCGATGTTAATCCGGTGCAACCGAAAAAAGCAGCCCTGTTGATGCTTACTACAGAAGAGGGTATGGTGTAATTATCGGCTGGTTTCTTTATGGGAAACTGCATCAGTTCGGTGAGGTCCTTGCTGAATAATACTCCCTCAAGACTGCAAAAACTGGTATTGGCTTCATCCACCATAAAATGTGTCAGATTCTTACAATCCATAAAGGCATATATATCAATTAAAGCTACAGAAGAAGGAATGTAAACAGATGTAATACCTGAGCACTTGTAAAATGCCCTTTTTTCGATGGAGGTGACGGTTGCAGGTATGGTATAGCTTCCCGGCCTGGTATTTGGATACAAGATGAGGGCTGATTGAGCCTTATCAAAAAGTACCCCGTCAGTTGACGAATAGGCGGTGTTCGATTCAGATACGGTAATCGCTGATAAGCTGTCACATCCCATGAAGGCATAAATACCGATAAAAGTCACGGGAGACGGTATATTGATGGTTCTGATTCCCGAACCTTCAAAAGCATATTGCCGTATGGCCGTAATATCAGGGGGCAATACAATGGCTGTTAATGTTGTTTTATTGATGAATGCATCAACCGGTATAGCATTCCCGTTTACTGAGCATCCGCCCATATCAATCACGGATAATACGGACATGCTATTACGCATGGTCGTGAAATCCATTGAATCGATGGTGCCGGTTACCGTTAAATGGGTAATGGTGGCTTTTTCCATGGCATCCAGCGAATCAGTAAGCGTTCCGGGCACAACAATGTTTACTGTCCGGTAAACCTGTCCCGATAAGGGCAGGATAAAAAGAATGGCCATTGCCGGCAGGATCAGGTACTTTTTCATAACATTGTGGGTTTAGGGATTAATAATAAACAAGTTACAACATTTTGCGAATAGGTGCAAATATTGCTTCGGCGTTCCGGGGTCGGACCAGACTATCTATTTATTATTTAACACATTAACGCCCATAAATAACCATTTTTTGATGTTAGAGGATCATTTTTGGGGTCAAAAATGAGCCTCTAAGGTCAAAAACAGACAAAAAAGTGATATCTAAAACCTGTAAATGAACACTTTAGCTTGGTCCGACCCCGGATAAATCCCCTATTTTTGCATTATCCCAAAAATGCCTAGATTTGAAAAAACATAAATATTGATCCTATGTTGCGACAAAGTGCTTTGCCTAAAACTTTTTTAGCCACACTGCTGCTGGCTCTACTTTCCGGTCCTGTCATTTGCCAAACCACCTATCAATACCCCTTTCAGAATCCCGAACTTCCGGCCGAAGAAAGGGCCTATGATCTGGTAACCCGTCTGACCCTTGAAGAAAAAGTCACCCAGTTTTTCAACCACAGTGCAGCTATTCCGCGACTTGGCATTCCGGAATACGACTGGTGGAATGAATGCCTGCATGGTGTTGCGCGGGCCGGCACAGCCACGGTTTTTCCCCAGGCCATTGGCCTGGCCGCCACCTTTAACGAAGACCTCATGTTCAGAGTGGCCACGGCTATATCCGACGAAGCGCGGGCCAAACATCATAACTTTCTGAAGAACAACGTACGCAGTATCTATACCGGGCTTACCTTCTGGTCGCCAAATATCAACATATTCCGAGATCCTCGCTGGGGACGCGGTCAGGAAACCTACGGCGAAGACCCCTACCTGACAGGCCGAATGGCTGTGCAGTTTATCAAAGGCCTCCAGGGCGATGATCCAAAATACTTCAAAACCATTGCAACGGCAAAACACTACGCAGTGCACAGCGGACCAGAATATACCCGCCACAGTGACAATTTTTATGTGAACGACCGCGATCTTTACGAAACGTACCTGCCTGCTTTTAAAGCTGCGGTTGAGGAAGCCAATGTTCAATCGGTCATGTGTGCGTATAACAGGTTTCGCGATAAGCCTTGTTGTGGCTCAGATATCCTGCTCAGCAACATCCTGCGGAACGAATTCGGCTTTAACGGTTATATAGTTTCTGATTGCGGTGCCATATCTGATTTTTATACCAAAAACGCCCACCGTGTGGTGAAAACACCAGCACAGGCCTGGGGATGGGCTGTTTCTACCGGAACCGACCTTAATTGCGAAATGCCCGGCAGCTTTTTGCTTTCGAACCTCGACTCCGCCATTCAGGCCGGAATCATCAACGAAAAAGACCTGAATACTTCTTTGCAACGTTTGTTCAAGGCCCGCTTTATGCTGGGCATGTTCGACCCCGATATAATGGTTCCCTATTCCCGCATTCCTTTTTCGGTGGTTGGCTCAGCAAAGCACCTCGAACTGGCGCGTGAATCGGCTGAAAAATCACTCGTACTTCTCAAGAATACGGGTATACTTCCGCTCAGAAATGTTAACAAAGTTGCACTGATTGGACCAAATGCTAATAACCCCGACATACTCATTGCCAATTACAATGGCGATCCGGTTGTTCCTGTAACACCCCTCACCGCGCTACGCAAGCGTCTTGGCAGTGCCAATGTGCTTTATTCTCCCGGATGCCCCATTGTACCCAATATTTACACCCATTATGAAATTGTGGGCTTTGAAAACCTTTTTCACCTCGACAATGGCAAGCTGAAAAAGGGACTCAAAGCCGAATATTTCGAGGAGGCAAACCTTGTGGGTTCACCAAAGATAGTCCGTGCCGACAGCATGATCCATTTTAAATGGAAACGGTCACCGCTGAACGGCCTGCTCGATGACACCTTCTCCGTCAGATGGAGCGGGATTCTCATCCCGAAGAAAACCGGAGATTACCTGTTTGGTGGAAATGTACGTGTTAAAATTAACGGTCAGCCTGCCGGCAGCCAGGGCATTACCCTGGAGAAAGGCAAACGTTACGACCTTGAAGCTTCGTTTACCGTGGTTCCTTTTTGGTGGAATAACGGCATAGAACCTGCAGCTGATCTCTCATGGATCGACCTGTCGCGCGATTACCGGAAAGAAGCGATTGAAACAGCCCGTAAAGCCGATGTCATCATCTTTTGCGGAGGCATTTCAGCCAACCTCGAAGGTGAGGAAATGCCACTCGAAACAGACGGCTTTTCGCATGGCGATCGCACCCACCTTAACCTGCCGGCACCGCAGACCGAATTGCTGAAAGAACTGCATAAAACCGGCAAACCCATAGTTTACGTTAATTTCAGCGGCAGCGCTGTTTCGCTAAACTGGGAAAAGGAAAACATCCCGGCCATTGTACAGGCATTCTATCCGGGCGAAGCTACGGGAACCGCGCTGACCCGTTTGCTTTTCGGCGAATTCAATCCTTCGGGTCGTTTGCCTGTTACTTTTTACAAATCGGTTGACGATTTACCCGATTTCAAGGACTACCGCATGGAAGGACGCACTTACAAGTATTTCAAAGGCGAACCTTTGTGGGAATTTGGATACGGATTGAGCTATTCAACTTTCACCTACGATAACCTGAAGTTGTCGGCTTCATCTGCTGCCGCAGGCAGTGAAATCAAAATCACGGTTGATGTTACCAATAACGGTAATATGAGTGGCGATGAAGTGGTACAGGTTTATGTAACAGACAAAGAAGCTTCGGTACCGGTTCCACTGCGCACCCTGGCCACGTTTAAAACAATTACCCTTAAAGCCGGAGAAACCAAAAAGGTGGAATTAACCCTCTCCCCTGATGCATTTTCGTTGATCGACAAAAATTTCAGACGGGTTGTGGAACCCGGAAAATTCCTGGTATCTATTGGCGGAAGGCAACCAGGCGCCGATGCTCTTGCTGCAAAATCCGTAATCCAAACCGAATTGAACCTAATCGGTGAGATGTTTGTTATAGGAAGGTGAATGGGTGCTGGGTGCTAGGTGCTGGGTGCTGGAAAGACCTGACAGAGTCGATAGACCTGTCAGAGTCGGTCTGGGATGTTTGATAGGGTGTTAAATAATGAAGGAATGAAAAAATGAAGGAATGAAGAAATAGGGTATTGGGCCTGCCTGCTAATAGACAGATGCCAGGTGTTGGTTACCGGTTCCTATGTGTCAGACGTGCAAGCGGTCACGCCCTTCGGAACTACATCAAGGCAACCACTCTTCAAGGGCTTTCAACCGCTTGAAGGAAATCCGTAACAACGGTAACCTTGCTGACAGCTGTTATTTTTTTGTTTTTTTTATTTCTTCATTTCTTCATTCTTTCATTTCTTCATTCTTTCATTTCTTCAAGTAGGGTTTGAAAGTTATGCCTCAAACGCGAAGCTTCAAACATTTTCTGATTTCCCTTGTCCCTTGTCTCCACATTAACTAACCACTATGCCGTCAACCATTATCAAAACGCTCCCCGTAAGCGGCATGAGTTGTGCCTCATGTGCATTGAACGTGGAACGGATGCTGAAAAAGCAGCCCGGAGTTCTAAATGCGGCGGTTAACTATGCCAATGCCTCAGCACAGGTTGAGATAATGCCCGCGGGCGTTGATATGGAGCAACTGCAACAGGCCATTCGTTCCATTGGTTATGACATGCTGATTGATGACCAGGAAAGCGGAAACCAGGAGTCAGAGCAACTATCGCGTTACCGCCAGCTGAAAACCAACATGGTTGGTTCACTTGTGCTCGCGATTCCGGTGATGATCATCTCCATGTTTTTTATGGATCATCAGGTACCTCATAACCGCATATCACCTGTAAACCTGTTGCTTGCCGGGCTCACCCTCCCGGTGATGGCCTGGTTTGGGAAAAGTTTCTTTGTCAATGCTTTCAAACTGGCCCGGCACAAGCAGGCCAATATGGACACGCTGGTAGCGCTGAGTACCGGCATTGCATTTTTGTTCAGCCTTTTCAATACCTTTTTTCCGCAATTCTGGCTTTCGCGCGGATTACAACCCCATGTTTATTACGAGGCCTCCACCGTAATCATTGCCTTTATCCTCATTGGCAAGGTACTGGAAGAAGGCGCCAAGGCAAAAACTTCGTCGGCCATTAAAAAGCTGATGGGACTTCAGCCCGATATGGCCACCCTGATAGATGAATCGGGGCACGAAGTGGAAGTGCCCATCGCGCAAATCGTGCAAAACGACCAGGTACGGGTAAAGCCGGGTGAAAAAATTCCGGTTGACGGCACCTTACTATCAGGTTCGCTGACCCTTGATGAAAGCAGCATCACCGGCGAATCCATGCCGGCCGATAAACAGACTGGAGACACCGTTTTTGCCGGCACACTTTGTGTAAATGGCAGTGCAGTTATTAAGGCAAGTCGCGTTGGGGCCGAAACCGTGCTGGCCGGAATTATCAGCATGGTGCAGAAAGCCCAGGGAACAAAAGCCCCGGTGCAGAAAATTGTCGATCGTATTGCAGGTATTTTTGTTCCGGTTGTGTTGGGAATAGCCGTGTTAAGCTTTGTCATCTGGATGCTGGCAGGTGGTGAAGATGCCCTGTCGCATGCTTTGATGGCCATGGTTACCGTGCTGGTTATTGCCTGCCCGTGTGCATTGGGATTGGCCACACCCACTGCCATTATGGTTGGGATCGGAAAAGGTGCCCGGAACGGAATCCTGATAAGGGATGCAGAAAGCATAGAACGTATGCACAAGGTAAAAGCTGTGGTGATGGATAAAACCGGTACGCTCACCGAAGGCCACCCTGCGGTTACCGACATCATGTGGCTGACAGACGAAAACACCCGGCTTACCACTGAACCGGTGCTGCTGGAAATGGAAAAACGGTCGGCACATCCATTGGCACAGGCAGTTGTAGCAACCCTGGAAAAAAACGGCCATGCGCCGATAATGCTTAACGATTTTGAAAATGTTTCCGGAAAAGGACTAAAAGCCACGTTGGCTGACCGGCAGTATCTGGCTGGAAATGTGCAATTGCTGGCCGATGAAGGCGTAAGATTAGGCCCTGAATATGAAGAAGTCATCGGGTCCCTGCAGGGAAATGCCAGAACGGTGGTATTCTTTGCTGAACATAAAACATTGCTCGCCATTATCGGATTGGCTGATACGCTGAAAACAACTTCTGCCGAAGCTGTGCAACAGCTGAAATCAGCCGGGATTGCTGTTCACATGCTAACCGGCGATAATCATCAGACGGCAGCATCCGTAGCCCGAATGGCCGGGATTGAAAAATTTCAGGCCGGTATGCTGCCATCAGATAAGGCTGATTACATCAAAAATCTCCAGGCCAATGGTATTACGGTAGCCATGACGGGCGACGGCATTAACGACTCTCAGGCCATGGTGCAGGCCGACGTTGGTATTGCCATGGGTAAAGGCTCAGACATTGCCATGGATGTAGCCGGTATGACCATCATATCATCCGATCTCCGAAAGATTGCAAAAGCCATCAGGTTATCAAAACTTTCCGTGCGAACCATTAAGCAAAACCTT
>JAFGVG010000366.1 GCA_016938095.1 Bacteroidales bacterium | reverse complement strand
GATGGTGTAAAAAACTATTTTGATTTTAATGCGCCCAATGCTGAACAGATCACAGTTAAGATATACAACAGCGCCGGAATGCTGGTTTTTGAATCGGATCATTATGGCGAAACTGAAGAATCGTTTTGGCGTGGAGAAAATATGAACGGTCAAAAGCTTCCCGAGGGCACTTACTTTTATATTGCCAGCATAAAGGTTGCCGGAAAGGAACAAGAGGTATTGATAAAATCATTTGTAGAAATATTGAGGATGAAATAAATGCGACGTATAACCTTAATATTGCTATTTTTTGTTTTGTGTGACTTAATAGTTGCACAGGAAAAAACGCTGCTCTACAGCCATTTTTCATTTAACGGGCTGGCTATTAATCCTGCGTATACCGGCAGGCACGAGATGCTCAGTGTGAGTCTTTCACATCGTAGCCAGTGGATTGGATTTGACGGTGCGCCATCTTACAATATTGCTGGCATTCACACACCGTTGAAAAACACTGCAATGGGCCTCGGATTACTGGTAATGAATGAAAGCATTGGGCTAAGGAAGTATACAGGCATTTACTTCAATTATGCTCATCGGATGGCCCTTGGAAATGGTAAGCTGGCACTGGGTTTAAAAGGAGGAATGGGTACAGGCCGCATGGAAACGGTTGATCTGGGCGACGATATTGTTTTCGCGGATAATGAAGTCAGTTACCTGCTTCCGAATTTTGGGGTGGGTGCTTATTATTATACCAAACGATACTTTGTTGGGCTTTCTGTACCCCTTTTACTCGGATACCGCACTGACAAGTCGGGCAAAGTTACAGCCTATCACGATTTCAATAACTATGCCTATTACCTGAATGCCGGTATCAGATTGAAGCTGGCACCCGACTGGCAACTGGAACCAGTTACCTTGCTTGAATATGAGAAAGGGGGCGGACTGATTGCTGACGCAGGCATTGGTGTTTTTTTCAGGGATGTTCTGCATGTCGGTGTTACCTGCCGGTTTAAGCAGGCAGTAATTATGCTGGCCGATTTCAAGATCTCCAACCAGTTAAGAATCGGTATCGCATACGATTATGGTACCGGTGACCTTAGTTCTTATTACCGGAATTCTTTCGAGGCAGGAATTGAATACAATTTCGGCTATAAAATTAAAGCCGCAAATCCAACGATATTTTAATACCCCATGACGTTGAGAGTTTTAACCACCCTGTGCCTGTTGATGGGAGCCTTTTACAGCCCGCTCCTTTCCCAGGACCATTTCGAAGTAAGCCGGTTACCTTTCAATACCCGTTCGAAAGAGCTGGCGCCAGCCTTTTTTGAGCGAGGTCTGGTATTTTGTTCGGATAAGCGGAATGATGTGTTGGTTAGCCGCACAGACCAGCATAATAACGTGTTTACCAGTCTTTATGAGGTTGAGCAAAGGAAACCAGGCAAGTTCGAAAGCCCGAAATTGTTATCGGGTGGGTTAAACACTTTACTGAATGACGGACCAGCCTGTTTCAGCAGGGACTTTAAAACCATTTATTTCACTCGAAGCATTGACATTTCGACAAACCTGCGAAGCCAGAACAGACCTGACACAACCTTCGGCATTTTTAGCGCAGAATGGGTAAACGGCGCCTGGACAAACCTCACACAGTTTGATTTTAACAGTGCTTCATATAAAACGGGATACCCATTTTTATCTGACGACGGGAACCGGCTTTTCTTTGCCTCAGACGCTCCGGGTGGCTATGGCGGTTTTGATTTGTATGTTGCCGGACGGGTGAATGGGCGTTGGGGCAAGCCCGAAAATCTGGGCCCCCTGGTAAATACGCCTGAGAATGAAGTCTTCCCCTTCCTGCATGCAAATGGACAACTTTACTTCTCCTCACGCGGTCATAATCAACAAAAGGATCTTGATATTTATTATACGGCAAAAATAAATGAGACCTGGCAGAAGCCTGTTCCGATGCCTGAGCCTTTTAATACGCGTAACAACGATTACGGACTTATTCTCAATGCCAGCGCCGATACCGCTTATTTTGTATCGGACCGGGCCGGATCAGCTGATATTTTTGCTGCATGGTCAGCACTCCCAACTTTTACAGGCTGTCCCGATCAGAAAGAGAATGATTATTGTTATGTTTTCTATGAACCTGGAGACGGAGATATTGACACCACTACTTTCGCCTATGAATGGGATCTGGGCGACGGCACTGTTATCAGGGCGCTGGAGGCTGAGCATTGTTTTGCCAGGCCCGATACGTATATAGTAAGGCTGAACCTGGTTGATAAACTCACCAACGAAGTATTGCTAAACCAGGCTACATATGAATTTGTGGCCACTCAAATCGAACAGCCTTATATTGCAGTCTCCGATACCGTTATGGCAGGGGAAGAAATTCTGCTTAATGCAAGTCAAACCTTCCTGCCTAACCTGGAGGTACAGAACTATTACTGGGATTTTGATGACGGATCACGAAGTTTGGGTATTGAAACAAAACACCGTTATGCCTTTCCGGGGACCTACCATATTGTACTGGGAATAACAGGGAATAGTGGCAGTGGTAGCGAAATACCCTCAAGAAGCTGCGTGAAACGAAGGATTGTGGTACTTGAGCCAAAAAAGTAAGTCGCTTGGCATGGGTTTTGCACCCAAAATGTATCTAAACGTTTTTTTTCACGTATAGCTATTATCTAAACTGATAATCTGTTTCTAAACCTATGAAGTATTTTCTGTCATTGCTCACCTTTACATTACTGGTACATGTATTGAAAGCGCAACCGGTCCCTGCCGGTGATGAAAATATTCCCTACCTGATGACATTTGGCCCAAAAGCCGGAACATCGTGGGGTGATGATGATTTTTCACAAACCTTTTTCTTCCTGATTCCCAAAAATTTCTCACAACCTGTCTACATCAGGGTTTTTGATCCCGATGTCAGTGGAACGACCGACGAGTTAAACGGTATTTTTGATACCCGTATGACTTATTCGGTATACGGCGGCAGGGAATGTTATTCACACAAGGATGCCAAGGAAACGCAACCAGCAGGCAATTACAAGAGCGGCAACATGCTTGCGTCAAAAAGCTTTGGAAATCAGCCTGATTACGATAACAAATGGTACACATTCGGGCCTTTTAATCCCTCTGAAGGGGAGTTTGTGCAACAATTCGACGGCTACATATTTAAAGTGATCTGCGACGGTGTTACAGGTGATGATGGCAATCTTTACCGCTTCTACCTGTCCACTAAATCCAATGAGAATAAAGCGGTGGAAGGGGCCAACGCCTTCGCATACGAATACTCTTTCCGTATGCACGACAATCCGGTGGAAGTTTCCCATATATACCCCTTTGTAGACGACCGCACTATTTCGGTTAAATTATCAAACTTCGATTGGGATGCCGATGGATTTATCCGAATTGTATCGGTGGCACGAAAAGGACAGCTCAGCAAGGTTTCTACCGAGGACAACTGGATTGATGATGAGTTTGCCATCTACGACGAGGAAAAGAATACGTCCCTTGATATCCAGTTTATTAAACGTAAGTCGCCTGCAGTCAGGAATAACAATGTGGTGGTCAATGTTCGCAACCAATATGGCGATCTGTTGCCCTTTTATGTTATTCCTATCGGAGGTGTACCCAAATACAATGCTAAAATTGCTGCACGACCCGCTAACGCACGACCATAATTATTTATCATCATATGCAACAAAAAGCAAGTTTTGTTTTATTTCTGCTTTTGATGCTGCCGGGTGCCGGTCTGATATCAGCACAGGAATACAGGATCAGCAACTTTGGTATTAGCGAAGGCATACCCTATGAGTTTGTGTATACGGTTAACCAGGACAGTCATGGCTATATTTGGGTAGGAACCGGCGAAGGACTTTGCAGATTCGATGGCTTTGACTTCAGTACAGACATTATTCAGGACAGCCTGGCGGGTATGGTAGCTGCTGTCAGTTACAAAGACAGCCGACAGAACCTTTGGTTTGGCTACCATAGCGGAAGCATTGCCCGGTTTAAAGAAAGAAAATTTGAACTGGTTGAAACAGGTCTGGAAATAAATGGCGCCATTACAGGCTTTGCAGAGTTTTCTGATGGTTCACTATTGGTTTCAACCCTGAATAACGGGCTTCTTTTACTGGATGCGGAAGAAGGCAAAGCACAGCCTGTTGAGGGTGTTGCCCCGGGTAACTATACCTCCCTGTTGGTTGCCGGCAATACATTGCTTCTTGGCGCACAGGAAGGTTTATTTATTTATGAATTTGTGGAGGGTGGACAAAAGGCAAATTTGAAAACAACCGTTGCAGCATTAGAATATTCAAGGATTCAGGATATTCAGCCAAGCACTGTAAAGGATGTCTATTGGATTGCCACAGAAGACGAAGGTCTTATGCGGCTTGAATTGCAAGGGGAAAAGTATTCATTGTCAAAAACCGGCGAAACGTACAATTTGAGCAGTCAGAAAATTCAGGCTGTGTACGAGGATTCGGAGGAACGGTTATGGATAAGCACCCTTACCAATGGAGTATATCGTTTGGGAAATCCCGACGGACAAGGAAATTTTAGATCGGTGTTGGTGCTGAACATGCAAAAGGGGTTGCCATCCAACGCCATAAAGAAAATATTTGAGGATCGCGAAGGCAATATATGGATTGCCACCTATGGGAAAGGTTTAACCTTGCTTACAGGTCAGTCTCTTGTTTTTACACGCTTCGACGAAGCTGGTTTTAACAACGATATACAAAGCCTGGCATCGGTTGGTGATAACCTTTACTTTTTGGGTAGCGCTCAGGGGCTTTTCAGGTACGATAAAACTTCCGGAAAAGGTATTTCAAAGGTGGGTGGATTGCCTGCCGACAAAGTAACAGCACTTTACATTTATAACAATGCTTTGCTTGTTGGCACTGAGAAGAACGGCCTCTACGCCATGAATATCCTCAATTCGTCGGTACGTAAGGTGCCATACGAAGCATATTCCATGGGTAACTGGGTAAGCGCCATTGCTGCCGACGACCGGCATGTATATGTGGGCACAAAAGACGGAATATTTCAGTTCACCAGCGATCTGATGCCTGAGTATCAGTATACTACCAATAACGGGCTGCCACATAACAACATT
>JAFGVG010000365.1 GCA_016938095.1 Bacteroidales bacterium | reverse complement strand
GGTGAAGGGCATCAACATGCCTTATGTTACGGAACGCTGGCCGGGCGGAATGCTCACCAACTTTCCCACCATCCGTAAGGCTGTTAAGAAAATGTCGTCGATTGATAAAATGGCTACCGATGGCACATTCGATAACATGTCGAAGCGTGAGAAGCTTCAGGTTTCCCGTCAACGTGCAAAACTTGAGAAGAACCTCGGCAGTATTGCTGATCTTACCAGACTTCCGGCAGCTATGTTTATTGTTGACATTTGCAAGGAACACATTGCCGTTCACGAAGCCCGTCGGTTGAATATTCCCATTTTTGCCATGGTGGATACAAATTCGGATCCCAACCTGGTTGATTTTCCCATTCCGGCCAATGACGATGCCTCAAAATCCATTTCACTAATTCTAGAAGTGATATGCAACGCCATGCAGCAAGGTCTTGATGAACGCAAGATGGAACGCGAAAAAGAAGGCGATGCTCCCCGTGGTAAGAAAGGTGATACAGATGAGGACGTTGACGAAGAAGGTGAAGAATTAGAAGAAGAACGCGGAAAACACGGCGCCCGAAAGCCTATTACCCTCAAAGCTCCTGCCAAAAAAGGTGTGAAGGTTGACATCGAAGAAGAGGAGGAAGAGGAAGCAAGCGAAGAAGAAGTTTAAACTGAAAATATTACGTATTATGGCAATTACAGCGACAGATGTCGCCAAATTAAGAAAGATGACCGGTGCAGGCATGATGGACTGCAAAAATGCCCTTGAGGAATCCAAGGGCGATTTCGAAAAGGCAGTTGAAATCATTCGTAAACGGGGTCAGCTGGTAGCCAGCAAACGTGCCGACCGCGATGCCATGGAAGGTGTTGTGCTGGCCAAAAGCAAGGGCACGCTTGGCGCCATTATTGTATTGAATTGTGAAACCGACTTTGTAGCCAAGAATGATAATTTCATTGCAGTGGCCAGTGAAATTCTCGATGCTGCCCTGAGCAATAAGCCAGCCGATCTGGAGGCACTGAAAGGCATCAAAATCGACAGCCGTTCCATTGGTGACCGTGTTACCGAGCAGGTAGGCATTATCGGTGAAAAGATTGAACTGTCGTTTTATCAGAAAATTGAAGCCGCCCAGGTGGTTCCTTACATTCATCCCGGCAACAAACTGGCCACACTGGTTGGGTTAAACAAGGTTGTGGATGAAAAAGTCGGCCGCGATGTGGCCATGCAGGTTGCTGCCATGAATCCTGTGGCTGTTGACAAGGCTGATGTTCCGGCTGAGATCATTGAAAAAGAAAAGGAAATTGGTCGCGAACAGGCCCGCAACGAAGGCAAGCCCGAGAACATGCTCGATAAAATTGCTGAAGGTAAACTCAACAAGTTCTTCAAGGAAAGCACACTGCTCAACCAGGAGTTTACAAAGGACAGCAGCAAAACGGTAAGGCAGTACCTTCAGACCGCGGATAAGGATCTTACCGTAACCGGTTTTATCCGTTATTCCCTGAACCAGTAAAAGAAGGTCAAAGCCTGGTTAACGCTGTTAACAAGCGCATTATACTGAATGTCAATTCTGAATGCTGAGCGTAGTCTCCCGACTACGCTCTTTTTTTGGCTTTTTACCCAGCCTCATTTTTTTTATATTTACCACCTGTATTATTAATGTAAATTACCATGGCGTTGAAATATAAGCGTGTTTTGCTCAAACTAAGCGGCGAAGCCCTGATGGGTGATAAAAAGTCGGGTATCGACGAGGCAGTGCTGCAGTCGTATGCACGGCAGATAAGTGATGTGCAGGAAAAAGGTGCCCAGGTCGGTATTGTTATCGGAGGCGGCAATATTTTCCGGGGGCTGTCGGGCATGAAAAGTGGTTTTGACCGCGTTACCGGCGATTATATGGGCATGCTCGCCACTGTTATCAATGGCTTGGCCCTGCAAACGTTTATTAATCAGGCAGGAGGTAAGGCCCGTGTACTTACTGCCATTGAAATGCTTCCGGTTGCCGAGCGTTACACCAAAACCCTTACCGAAACATTGTTTGCCCAAGGGCATGCCCTTATCTTTACATTTGGAACAGGCAATCCTTTTTTCACCACCGACACAGCGGCTGCCCTAAGAGGCGTGGAGATCGAAGCCAATGTTGTGCTAAAGGGTACGCGGGTTGACGGTGTTTATACCGCAGATCCCGAGAAAGACCCCAAAGCTGTTAAGTATCCCCATGTTACGTTTGAAGAGGCCTATGAAAAGGGTCTGAAGATAATGGACCTGACGGCATTTACCATGTGCCGCGAAAATAACCTGCCCATACTGGTATTTGACATGAATACCCCCGGAAATCTGCTGAAAGTACTTGAAGGACAGGAGGTAGGTACACTTATCCACAATTAACCGCGGGACTGGTTAAGCATCCGGTCAGTTATAACTTCAGAACGGTTTGCTGCATTTGACAGTCCCGGCGGGACATGTTAACATAAATTCATTTGGGAGAATTGCAAATTAAAAGCAAAAAGCTAAATTTGTTTCAGTTACCTATAAATTGCTATAGATATGGAAGAAGAAGCCCGATTTTGCGTAGAAATGGCAAAGGAAAGAATGAACAAAGCCATTCTGCATCTCGAAGATGAACTCATACATGTTCGTGCAGGCAAGGCTACCCCTGCCATACTCGATGGAATAACCATTGATTATTATGGTGCCAATACGCCTTTGTCGCAGGTTTCCAATATCGGAACGCCCGATGCCAAAACCATTGTGGTGCAACCTTGGGATAAAAGCATGCTGTCCACCATTGAAAAAGCCATATTGTATGCCAATATTGGGATTACCCCAACCAACAATGGTGAAATCATCAGGTTGAATATACCTCCCCTTACCGAAGAAAGACGCAAAAACCTGGTAAAGCAGGTGAAAACCATGGGTGAAAACACCAAGGTAAGCGTTCGTAATGCCCGGCGTGATGCCAATGAAGAACTGAAAAAGTTGCAGAAAGACGGACTACCTGAGGATGTGGAAAAGGATGCTCAGGATAAAGTACAGCAAATGACCGATGATTATATCGGTAAGGTTGATGCCATAGTTGCCCTCAAAGAAAAAGATATCATGACCGTTTAAACCGGAATTTGCTATGCTGCATACGGAAGCGTGAACGAAATACACGTTCCCTTACCGGCCTGGCTTTCTATGAATAGTTTCCCGCCCATTCGGGCCACGAATTCCTTGCAAAGTGTTAGTCCCAATCCCGATCCGCTTTCGCCTCTTGTACCGGGCGTAAAAGCAATATTTTGCTGCTGCTGTATTTTTTCCATTCTTTCCGGCGCTATTCCCACACCGCTGTCGGATACGGATATAAGGCAATCAGTCTTCCGGTACTGGTATTGAACGGTTATTTGACCCATGTCGGGCGTAAATTTTATGGCATTGGTTATCAGATTTCTCATTACCGTGCGAAATAACTGTTTATTGGCAACTATAACCGGCTGTTGCAGGTTATTTTCAACCACGTTCAGCGCGATGTCCTTGTCCCTTGCCAGGCCGCTATAAGTATTGATTACGCTGGTTATTTCCATGGACAGATCAAGAGGTTCGGTTTCGTAGCTTATTTTTCCGGCTTCTGATTTTGACCATTGCAGCAGGTTCTCCAGTAAGTCGAAGGTGGTTTGTGCACGGTTGATCACGTTGGAGAACATGGCTTTCAGGTCCTCTTCACTGAGACTGTTGTTTTTAAGCTTAAGCATTTCAAGCAGCGTAATAACAGAGGCAAGCGGACTCCTGAGGTCATGCGAAATGATGGAAATCATTCTGTCTTTTTGCTTGTTTAGCCTTGCCAGTTCAGCATTCTGTGCAGTAATGATATCACGGTTTTTCTTTAGGTCGGTTACATTGTGCAGCACAATTACCTTGCCGATAACACTGTTCCAGTTGTCCAGCAGTTTGTGTATCTGCACATGGTAAAAAGCATCGGCATCGGAGGAAAACTGAAACTCAATAATTTCCATCTCGTCCGAAAGACATTTCTGGTAAAAACCGGGGTATTTCCGTATGATTTTCTGACTGTTTTTGATCATATCCTTTCCAAACCGGATTCCCAGTATGTTGGATGCCGATTTGTTGTAATCGATGATCTGGTTGCGGACGTCCATGAACAACACACCGTCCTCCAACGAATCGAAGAGAAATTCCCGTCCCAATGGTTTGATCCTGAGCAGACCGTATTGTTTCATACCGGTGAGCAACAGGGCACCCGCTATGGAAAATCCCACAGGTGTCAGGTCAATGAATTCGGTTGTCCCCGGAACGAAAACAAAAAGAAGATTGCCTGTTATGGGGAACATAATGCTGAAAATAATAATTTTTACCTGTGTGGCGTAACGCCGGGGTGAAAGGTAAAGTGAGCGGAAAAGAACAATCAGGCTGAAACCGATGAGGGTATAGCTGTATCCGGTGAATACCCAACCCAGCCAGCGCATTTCCACGGCAGTGGTAATACCGGCAAGATTGGTGTTTATCAGGCGGGCACTGTCATATACCAGGTGGTGAAATGGGTTGGTAAAAGTGCCGATGAGCGTGATACCGGGAATAAACAGGAGCATCACATAATGCCACAGGTTTATTTTGGGAAGGGTGTGGGTATACTGCAGCACAAAAAGCAGGTAGAAGACCGGTGTTCCGGTTACACCCAGGTAAATCCACGG
>JAFGVG010000364.1 GCA_016938095.1 Bacteroidales bacterium | reverse complement strand
TGGGTAAGGAAGTCCATGGCAAAATGAATACCTTTCAGGTCGGCACCATCGACAGTTAATCCCCTGGGTTTCATAGCACCAATGGTAAGGCATACGGCGTCAAAATCTTTCAGTAATTCGCTACCGGTTATGTCGATGCCAACATGAACGCCGGTTTTAAAAACCAGTCCTTCCTCAGCCAAAATGTCCAGTCGGCGGTCGATCACCTTTTTGTTAAGCTTAAAATCGGGGATCCCGTAACGAAGCAAGCCTCCAATGGCATCGTCTTTTTCGAACAGGGTTACCTGGTGGCCCCATTTGTTCAGCAAATCGGCACAAGCCATTCCCGAAGGCCCCGAACCTATTACCGCAACCTTTTTGCCGGTGCGGAAGGACGGTGGTTTGGGAACAATGTATCCCAACTCGAAACCTTTTTCAGCTGCGGCAGCTTCGTTCTCACGAATGGTAACCGGCTCGCCGTGTATATTAAGTGTACAGGCGCTTTCGCAGGGCGCAGGACAGATTCTTCCGGTAAATTCGGGGAAGTTGTTGGTTACATGCAATAAATCGATGGCATTTTTCCAGTTACCACGGTAGATGGCATCCTGCCATTCGGGCATGTTGTTCATCACCGGGCAACCCCATTGACAGAAAGGCACACCGCAATCCATGCAACGAGCAGCCTGATCGCGCCTGTCCTGTTCATTAAGGGTTTGTTCAACCTCGCCAAAGTCTGAGGTTCTCTCGTTCAATGGCCGGTATCCGGCCGTTTTGCGCTTTATTGTAATAAATCCTTTCGGGTCTCCCATAGTGCAGGCATTTTATGCGATTAATAGTGAAAATGAGGCTCGTCTTCGGTGTGCTGAATTTTCTGCAATAGTTGTTTCAGCTTTTGCTCTTCGAGAACCTTCTTGTATTCAAGCGGTATCACCTTGATGAATTTGGGGAGGTATTCGTCCCAGTTCACCAGTATTCTTTCGGCCAGGTCGCTGCGGGTATAGAGATAATGGTTATTGATCAGCCGTTGCAGTTCAAGTATATCGTCGCGGTCGCCTACCGGGCTCAATTCAACCATTCCCTTGTTACAGAAATAGTCGAAATTACCTTTCATATCAAGTACATAGGCAATACCGCCGCTCATGCCGGCAGCAAAATTACGCCCCGAATCACCCAGTACCACTACCCTTCCGCCGGTCATATATTCGCAACAATGGTCACCGGCGCCTTCGATAACAGCATAAGCTCCGCTGTTACGCACGGCGAACCTGCCTCCAACTTCACCCCTGATATAGGCCTCGCCGCTGGTTGCACCGTAAAGCAGGGTGTTCCCGGCAATGATGTTTTCCTCGGGTTTGAAAGTTGAACCACGCGGGGGGAAAACCACAATTCTTCCGCCCGACAAACCTTTTCCCAGGTAATCATTGGCATCCCCTTCGAGCTCGAAATGAACGCCCTTTACCAGGAAGGCTCCGAACGATTGTCCGGCAGATCCCGAGAATTTACACATAATGGTACCGGCAGGAAGTCCTTCTTCACCGTATATGCGGGTGATCTCACCCGAAAGCATGGCTCCCACGGTGCGGTCGGTGTTGCCAATTTCGTGCGATATCCACACTTTTTCGCCTCCCTTGATGGCCTTGTTCGCTAGCCTGATCAGCTCGTGATCCATCACATCGTCGATTTTGTGGGTCTGCAGACAGGTGCAATGGTTTGTCACTTGCTCCGCTTCTTCGGGCCTGAACAGCAACTGCGAAAGGTCGAGTTTGGATGCTTTCCAGTGATGGAGGTCGTTGCGTTGTTCGAGCAAATCGGAACGCCCGACCATATCATTGAAATTGCGAAATCCAAGCACGGCCATGATTTCCCTGACTTCGGTGGCCAGAAAACGGAAGTAATTTACCAGGTACTGCGATTTGCCGGTAAATCGTTTCCGCAATTCGGGATCCTGTGTGGCAACGCCAACGGGGCAGGTATTCAGGTGACATTTCCGCATCATTATGCAACCCAGGATGATCAGTGAGGAAGTGGCAAAACCAAATTCCTCGGCACCCAGCAATGCGGCATACACCACATCCCTGCCCGTTTTAAGCTGACCATCGGTTTGCAGCATAACACGGTCGCGAAGGTTATTCATCACCAGGGTCTGTTGAACCTCGGCAATGCCAAGTTCCATAGGCAACCCGGCATATTTAATAGAACTGGCGGGACTGGCACCGGTGCCGCCTTCGCTGCCACTGATGGTAATACTGTCGGCATGTGCTTTGGCCACACCAGCTGCAATGGTACCCACTCCTTTTTCCGAAACCAGTTTTACACTGATTTTAGCCCGTGGGTTGGTGCATTTCAGGTCGAAAATCAGCTGGGCCAGGTCTTCTATTGAATAGATGTCGTGATGCGGAGGCGGAGAGATGAGGGTAATGCCGGGTGTGGAATGCCGTAAACGGGCAATGATCGAATCGATTTTATGGCCGGGCAGCTGACCCCCTTCACCTGGTTTGGCCCCCTGGGCAACTTTAATCTGAATTTCATCGGCATTGACCAGGTAGTGGTTGGTGACACCAAAACGCCCGGAAGCAACCTGCTTAATGGCACTACGTGCATTGGTTCCGTCGGCCCTGACTTTAAAACGCTCAGCATCTTCGCCGCCTTCACCGGTATTGCTCCGTCCGCCTATACTGTTCATGGCAACAGCCATGGCTTCGTGCGCTTCACGACTGATGGAACCGTAAGACATGGCACCGGTGACAAAGCGTTTCATGATGGATTCAACGGATTCAACCTCGTCGACCGGAACGGGGTTTTGTTTTTTCAGATTGATACATCCCCTTATGAACAAGGGTTTTCTGTTTTCCTCATCAATCTGTGCAGTGAATTCCTTGAATTTTTCATAGTTGTTGGTACGGGTGGCCCATTGCAATAATCCGATGGTTTCGGGGTTCCAGGCATGCTGTTCGCCATTGCGACGGTAATGATAGGTTCCCTGGGTAACCGGCTCTTCAGTGGTATGGTTGGTGGACGAATAGGCTTCTCCATGCGGAATTAACGCTTCGCGGGCGATTTCGGCAAGGCCAATGCCGCCAATACGCGAATCGGTTCCGGTAAAATACCGTCCGGTCACTTCACGCGAAAGTCCGATGGGTTCGAATATCTGTGCACCGTGGTAACTGCGCAGGGTAGAGATGCCCATTTTCGACATCACCTTCAGCAATCCCTTATCGATTGATTTAATATAATGTTCCCTGGCGGTGACATAATCGTCACGGATCTGTCCGCTTTCGCAAAGCTTTTCAATAACCGCAAAAGCTCCGTAAGGGTTGACCACGCTGGCACCGAAACCGAACAACAGGGCAAAGTGGTTTACCTCCCTGGGTTCGGCACTTTCAACGATAATGCCAATCTGCATGCGCTGCTGTGTTTTGATCAGGTGATGGTGAACCGCCGATACTGCAAGTAAAGATGGCACCGGTGCCCGTTTTTCGCTGATCGCGCGGTCAGACAGGATAATAAAATTATGCCCCAGATCAACAGCCTCCCCGGCCTTACGACACATATCGTTAATGGCCTCTTCCAGTGCTTTTCCGGGATCCTTGCTATTGGCTTCGAACAGCATGGGAATAACCAGGTGTGAAAACTCCTGCTGATTGAGGTTCTTTATTTTGCCCAGATCGGTGTTGGTAACAATGGGGCTGCGGAATTTGACAAGTTTGCAATGCGCAGGTGACTCCACCAGCAGGTTACGGGATACCGAGCCAATGTAATTGGTGAGCGACATAACCAGGCCTTCACGGATGGGGTCGATGGGAGGGTTTGTAACCTGTGCAAAATGCTGCCTGAAATAGTTGAAAAGTCGTTGGGGTTTGTCCGACATAACTGCCAACGGGGTATCGTTCCCCATGGAACTTACGGGTTCCTGGCCATCATTGGCCATGGGCGCAATGAGTACTTCAAGATCTTCCTTGCTGTAACCGAAAGCCTTCAGGTATTGGTTGTACTTCTCGCCCAGGGTGGTAGGCACACGTTCTTTCACGACAATGTCTCCCAGTTCTATCCGGTTTTCTTTCAGCCAGTTGCCGTAAGGATTGCGCTCCGTAAGCTGACGTTTCAGTTCGTCATCGGGTACAATGATGCCGAATTTGGTGTCGACCAGCAGGATTTTGCCAGGCCTGAGCCTTCCCTTCTCCTTGATCTGTGATGGGGAGAAAACCTGAACGCCGACTTCGGAACCCATAACAATCATATCGTCTTTGGTGACTATGTAACGCGACGGCCGGAGCCCATTACGGTCGAGTGTTCCGCCAATATACCTGCCATCACTGAAGACAATGGATGCAGGCCCGTCCCAGGGTTCCATAATGGTGGAATGGTATTCGTAAAAAGCTTTCAGGCTTTCGGGGATAGGGTTCTTGTCGTTCCACGATTCGGGTATCAGCATGCTCAGTGCATGGGTCAGCGATTTACCGGTCATGGTAAGGAATTCCAGCACATTGTCGAGTGAAGCGGAATCGCTTTTATCCGGTTCGATCACCGGGAATGTTTTTTTCAGTTCCTCGCCCAAAACACCTGTTTTCATGAGCGATTCTCGAGCGCTCATCCACATGCGGTTTCCCTTGATGGTGTTAATTTCGCCGTTATGGGCGAGGTAGCGGAAAGGCTGTGCCAGATCCCAGGTGGGAAAGGTGTTGGTTGAAAACCGCGAATGGATAAGGGCAATGGCACTCTCCATTTTCGGGTCGCGCAGGTCGTTAAAATAAAGCCTTAACTGGTGCGAGGTAAAAAGGCCCTTGTAGATGATTACCTTTGTGGAAAGGCTGGGCAGGTAAAAGGTATTTTTATGAACAAGATCGGAATTCCGTACAAAGTTTTCGGCCTGTTTGCGTGCAATGTATAACCGGCGTTCCAGCTCTTCCTGTTCAAAATTTCCGGAAACAAATACCTGTCGCATAAAAGGCTCTGACGATTTGGATATCTCACCCAGCACAGTATTGTCAACCGGCACATCGCGGAAGGCAAATACTTCGAGCCCTTCTGAAACCATGGCCTCTGTCAGGATTTTTTCACAGACCGCACGTTCTTTTTCGGCTTTTGGCAGGAAAACCAGTCCGGCTCCATACCGTCCGTCGCCAGGTACGTTGATTCCCTTGGCAATAAAGAAACTATGTGGCAGTTGCAGCAATATCCCGGCGCCATCGCCCGTGACATTGTCGGCACTTTCGGCACCCCGGTGCGACATATGCTCCAGTACTTCCAAACCCCGATGCACGATGTCGTGCGATTTAACACCCCTGATTTGCGCCACAAATCCAATTCCGCAACTGTCGTGTTCTGTTGAAGGGTCATACAATCCCTTCCGCTTTGGCATTCCGTTAATCTTCATATTGTTGTGGTTGTCAATGAGCTTTAAGAAAAAAGGCCACTCTCCGCGATTGAGAATGGCCTTTGCGTATTTTTAATAGCTATCCATTCTCAATACTGCTGAGTTTTTCTATTTTTATTCAGAATGGATATAATTATCATAACTACTGTTAATATTATGGGACAAAGATAATAAATATATGCTATTTTTAAGATGAACCCCTACTTTTTTGGGGTAATTTAACATTTTATGACCTTTCCTCGATGGGTTCATAATCAACACGGCCAAAAACATTTTTATAGGCAGGTCGGATAATTCTCCTGGAGGCAAAAGTCACCTCCTCGAGCCGGTGGGCACACCAGCCAGCCATACGGGCA
>JAFGVG010000363.1 GCA_016938095.1 Bacteroidales bacterium | reverse complement strand
GAGTATACGCCTGGCCTGTTGTGCATTAACCAAATGCTGATCGATATACCGCGGGTTTTCAACAGCATGTAAAATGGCATCTTTGGTAATTTCGTGAAAGACAATACGTCGTGTTTTTTCTTTTTTCAGTTTCAGCTCTTCGGCCAGATGCCATGCAATAGCCTCTCCCTCACGGTCTTCATCAGATGCAAGCCACACTAAATCAGCTTTTTTAACCGAATCTTTCAGGTCAGCCACCACCTTTTTTTTATCGGCCGGCACAATATACTTCGGCTTGAAGTTGTTATCAATGTCAACACCCAAACCTTCCTTGGCCAGATCACGGATATGACCCATGCTCGATTTAACCGTAAAATCCCTGCCCAGGAATTTCTCGATGGTTTTGGCCTTGGCCGGGGATTCTACAATTACTAAGTTGTTTATCATTCCACAAACGTTTATAAAGGTGCAAATAAATCAATAATGGCACTAAGTTCAAAATTTTAATTTAAATTATTACTACTTTTACCCTCCTCACTGTAAAATTGTATGAGTAAAACCAATAACCGCAAGGAAAAGATCAACAAATACTTCTGGATTGTCTTTTCCACCCCCTTTGCCATACTTGCTTTATTGTTGTTCCTGGCCGCCCTGGGCGCCCTTGGGTATATGCCTGATATTCAGACTTTGGAAAATCCAAAAATAAACCTTGCATCACAGGTAATTTCCGAAGACGGAAAGATGCTGGGCTCCTTCTATTTTAAGAACCAGAACCGTGCTTACGTCGATTACGACGAACTGCCCAAACACCTGGTGGATGCACTCATTGCAACCGAGGACAAAAGGTTTTACCGCCATTCAGGCATCGACGCCAAAGGGGTTGCACGCATGGCAATCAAAACCGTTTTGCTTATGCAACGCAGCAGTGGCGGCGGAAGTACAATCACCCAGCAATTGGCCAAGAACCTCTTTCACGAACCTCCCAGAACACTTATCGGTAGAGGTTTTCAAAAGGTTAAGGAATGGATTATTGCAGTGCGGCTCGAAAAAGCCTACACCAAAGAAGAGATCATCACGCTGTACTTTAACCAGTGCGATTTCGTAAATCAGGCTGTTGGTATTAAGTCAGCGGCCCAGGTATATTTCAGTACCATTCCCGATTCGCTAACCATTGAACAGGGAGCCATGCTGGTGGGTATGGCCAAAAACCCGGCATACTATAACCCGAACGATTCGGCAAAACGCGCCCGTGTTAAAAGCCGGCGTAATGTGGTGCTCAACCAGATGGTTAAAAACGATTACCTGGAATCTGTCCTGGCCGACTCACTCAAAGGTCTGCCGCTTGTCACCCGGTTCCAGCGGATAAGTCACGACGAAGGCCCTGCCACCTATTTCCGTGAATTTATACGCCGTACGCTGCTGGCCAAGGAGCCTAAACGAAAAAACTATTACGATTACCAGGCTTACCGTGAGGACTCCCTCCGGTGGATGAACGACCCGCTCTTCGGCTGGTGCAACAAAAATAAAAAACCGGACGGTAACCCTTATAACCTGTATGCCGACGGACTGAAAATTTACACCACGGTAAACTCCAAAATGCAGCAATATGCCGAAGAAGCCGTTGCGGAGCATCTAGGAAGCTTTCTTCAGCCCGCCTTTTTCAAGGAAAAACGAGGTAGCAAGCGGGCACCTTTTTCGCGCGACATCTCCGATAAAGATATCGATCGCATCCTGAACCGGGCCATGATGAATTCCGACCGCGGCCGGAAAATGAAAGACCAGGGCATGTCAGCAAACCAAATTGCCAAAGCATTCAAAGAACCCGTGCCCATGAAAGTGTTCAGCTGGCGTGGCGAAATCGACACCATCATGTCGCCGCGCGACTCCATAAAATATTTCAAACACTTCCTGCGGACCGGTTTTATGGCCATGGACCCCATCAGCGGGTATGTCAAAGCCTATGTAGGCGGTATTGATTTTGCCACCTTTAAATACGACCATGTTACACAGGGAAAACGCCAGGCAGGCTCCACCTTCAAACCATTCCTGTATATCCTTGCCATGCAGGAAGGCCGGAATCCCTGCGACGAAGTGCCCAACATTTCGCAGACCTTTATTGTGAATGACTCGGTTTATACGCCACAAAGCAGTGGCAGAAAAGAAGACCAGGGCCTGATGAAAACACTGAAATGGGGCCTTGCCACTTCGGAAAACAACATATCGGCCTGGCTGGTGAAGCAGTATGCGCCGTTGCCCATTGCCAACATTGCCCACAAAATGGGCATTACCAGTTACATCGATCCGGTACCTTCCATGATTTACGGTACATCCGACATGTCGGTTGCCGAAATGGTGTCCTCCTATGCCACTTTTGCCAACAAAGGAGTTCATACCAAACCGGTTTACGTTACCCGTATCGAGGACAAAAACGGCAATGTACTGGCCGAATTCCAACCCGAGCGAATAGAATCGATCAGTGAACAAACCGCCTACCTGATGTTGAACCTCATGGAAGGCGCCACCAACTTTGGCACAGCCTACCGGTTGCGGTACAAATTTAACCTTACCGGCGAAATAGCCGCCAAAACCGGTACCACCCAGAACCGCTCCGACGGCTGGATGATTGGCATTACCCCAAAACTGGTTGCCGGCGGATGGGTAGGGGCCGAAGACCGCTCCGTTCATTTCGATGTGATGAGCATGGGACAGGGCGCCACCATGGCACTGCCCATTTATGCCCTGTTTATGCAACGGGTATATGCCGATAAGTCACTTGGCATAGCAGAAACCGACGTCTTTCAGTTGCCTCCGGGCATGCCTCCACTGCCCAATTGTACCGATGTAGCCACCAAAAGCGAAGTGGATTACTATTGGGAAAATGAATGGTGAAAGCGTAATTACTCCTTGCTAATGAACAGCAGCTTCAACGCTTCTTCCACCCGGTTTACCTTTATAACCTTAATGTGCTCCTTTCCCGGCATGTTGATCTTTTCGTAAGCGCCCGATATCATTATGCTGGTGAATCCCAGCCGGCCTGCTTCGCGTATCCGGTTTTCGATACGGGTAACCGGTCGGATTTCGCCCGAAAGTCCTACCTCGGCGCTGAAACACATTTTTTTGGCAATGGGCTTATCAACCCCCGATGAAAGTATGGCTGCAATAACCGACAAATCCAGGGCCGGATCGCTGACCCGTAATCCACCTGCCAGGTTCAGAAAAACATCGCGGGTGGCAATTTTAAAACCTGCCTTACGCTCCAGTACAGCCAGTAACATGTTCAGCCTTCGCACATCGTAACCGGTCGACACCCGCTGCGGTGTTCCGTATGCCGCGGTGCTTACCAGCGCCTGAACTTCTATCAGAAAAGGCCGCATACCGTCAATGGTAGCTGCAGTGGCAATGCCACTCAGTCCTTCGTTGTTATTGTTGATAAGCACTTCCGAAGGGTTTTCCACCTCGCGCAACCCGTCGCCCAGCATTTCAAAAATGCCAAGCTCGGCTGTGGCGCCAAACCGGTTTTTGGTGGCCCGCAATATGCGGTACATATAATGCTGATCGCCTTCGAAAAGCAATACGGTGTCGACAATGTGTTCGAGAATCTTCGGCCCGGCCAGCGTTCCATCCTTGGTGATATGTCCGATGAGAAAAACAGGCGTGGCGGTTTCCTTGGCAAATTTCATGAGCTTGCCGGCACATTCGCGTATTTGCGATATACTGCCGGGCGATGATTCAAGGTTTTCGTCCTGCAAGGTCTGCACCGAATCGATGATCAGGATATCGGGTTTCATCTGTTGCAGGTGATTGAAAATCGGCTGTAGCGATATTTCGCTCAGTACATAACAGTTATCGTTGCGCCGGTTGATGCGTTCGGCCCGCATACTGATCTGCTGAACGCTTTCCTCACCCGAAATATACAATACCTTGTAATTGACCATGGCCAGGGCTACCTGTAAAGCCAGCGTTGATTTTCCTATACCCGGCTCTCCGCCAATGAGAATCACTGAACCACGAACCAAACCACCACCCAGCACACGGTTTAACTCCCCTGTTTGGGTATCGAGCCGGGGTTGACTTTTATAGTCAACTTCGTGCAGCTTTACCGGAACGGAGTGACCCGTGCCAAAAATAGTATCGGTAATTCCGCTGGTTTTTACCACGGCTTCCTCCGAGAATGTATTCCACTGACCACACGAAGGGCACTTCCCAACCCATTTGGGTGATTCAAAACCACAATTGCGGCAAACGAATACTGTTTTGGCTTTAGCCATTACCTGCCGGCCATTTTTTGAATGATGTCCGTGGTGGAAAATCCTTCGGTTAGCGGTATGGTAATCACCTGTCCGCCTCCGGCTTTTACAATATCATAACCAACAATGTCTTCAACCCGATAATCTCCTCCTTTTACCAATACCTGAGGCTTCACCTTTTTGATCAGCTCATAAGGGGTTTCTTCATCAAACAGCACCACTGCATCCACAAATCCCAGCGCTGCCAGTGTAAGGGCACGTGATTGCTCATCGAGCAACGGTCGCGAAGGTCCTTTGAGCCTGCGTACCGATGCATCCGTATTAAGACCGATAATAAGTATATCGCCCTTGGTGGCTGCCTGGGACAGATATTCCACATGTCCGCGGTGCAAAATATCGAAACATCCATTGGTAAATACCAGCTGCCTGCGTTTGAAACGCTTTACCGCCAGCCACCGGTCGAGCATCTGACCGGACATCACCTTCCTTTTTATGGCATCGAGTCGTTGCATAATAGTACTGTTAAAT
>JAFGVG010000053.1 GCA_016938095.1 Bacteroidales bacterium | reverse complement strand
GATCACCAACCCGCTCGAATTCATCCACACCAATATCGTTGGCACCGTTAACCTGCTCAACGCCGCCAGGGAATGCTGGAAAAACAACTACGACGGAAAGGTTTTCTACCACATTTCCACCGACGAAGTTTTTGGTTCACTGGGAGCAACAGGCTTTTTCACCGAAAATACAGCTTACGATCCCCGCAGTCCCTATTCTGCGTCCAAAGCCAGTTCCGACCACCTGATCAGAGCCTATCACAATACCTACGGATTGCCGGTAAAAATCTCCAACTGCTCCAACAATTACGGTCCGAACCAGTTTCCCGAGAAACTCATTCCGCTGGCCATTAACAACATCAAACAGCAGAAACCCATTCCTGTTTACGGGGCGGGCGAAAACATACGCGACTGGCTGTATGTCGAAGACCATGCCCTTGCCATCGACCTGATATTTCACCGGGGTCGCATGGGAGAAACCTATGCCATTGGCGGACACAATGAATGGAAAAACATCGATCTCATACGCCTGCTTTGCAACATTATGGATGCTAAACTGAACCGGCCGGCCGGCACATCCGAAAAGCTCATCACCTATGTCACCGACCGTGCCGGGCACGACCTGCGTTACGCCATTGATTCGTCGAAAATAAAGCAGGAACTCGGATGGGAACCTTCCGTGACTTTTGAGCAGGGACTTGAAAAAACCGTAACATGGTACCTCAGCAACGAGTTATGGTTGCAACATGTGGTAAACGGCGAATACGAAAAATATTACGAAAACCAGTACCAACAAAAGTAATTATTCCACCGTAACCGATTTGGCCAGATTTCGGGGTTGATCTACGTTGCACCCCCGCATAATGGCAATGTGGTACGATAACAATTGTAAGGGAATAACCGCCAGCAGCGGCGAAAACACCATTTCGGTTTCTGGAATTTCAATGGTGTGATTGGCCAACCCGGTGATGGTGGTATCGCCTTCGCTTACCACAGCAATGATAATACCCTTACGGGCTTTTACTTCCTGTATATTGCTCACAATTTTATCGTACGAATGATCTTTGGTAGCCAGCACCACCACAGGCATATGGTGGTCAATCAGCGCTATGGGACCATGTTTCATCTCGGCGGCAGGGTATCCTTCGGCATGGATATAGGAAATTTCCTTCAGCTTCAGCGCTCCTTCGAGAGCTACCGGGAAAAGGTAACCACGACCCAGGTACAAAAAATTGTTAACATCCTTGTACTTTTCGGCCAGTTTGTGAATGGTTGAATCGAGTTTGAGGATTTTTTCAATTTTTTCGGGTACCTGCGTTAGTTCCTGTATGTATCGTTGGTACTGATCGTCGGTCAGGAAATTACGTTTCCGTCCAACCTGTATGGCCATCATGGCCAGCACGGTAACCTGGGCCGTAAAAGCCTTTGTGGAAGCCACGCCAATTTCAGGCCCGGCATGGGTATATACACCTCCGTCTGTTTCGCGCGGGATGCTCGATCCCACAACATTGCAAATCCCAAGCACCAGTGCTCCGGCCTCTTTGGCCAGCCTTATGGCAGCCAGTGTATCCGCCGTTTCGCCGCTCTGGCTTATGGCGATCACTACATCACCTTTGCTGATAATGGGTCTGCGGTAGCGAAACTCCGATGCATACTCCACTTCCACCGATATGCGGGCAAGGTCTTCAAACAGGTATTCGCCTACCAACCCTGCATGCCACGATGTTCCGCATCCAATGATGATGATCCTTTTGGCTTCAACTATTTTGGGCATAACATGATAGAGGCCCCCCAGGTGCAGCGTACGTTCTGCCAGGTTAATCCTGCCGCGGAAGGTATCGTGTATCGAGCGGGGCTGTTCAAAAATTTCCTTCAGCATGAAATGATCGTACCCGCCCTTATCGATTTCGCCGATGTCCATGCTCAGTTGCTGGATATTGGGCGTAAGCGGTATGTTCTTCAGCGTTTTAAGCACCAGTTCACCCTGGGTGATCACCGCCACATTCTGGTCGTTCAGGTAAATGACGCTCTTGGTGTATTCAACAATGGGCGTGGCATCCGAGGCCAGAAAATATTCATCGTTGCCGACTCCGATAACCAGTGGACTTCCCTTACGGGCGGCGATAAGCTTGTCGGGTTCATCGGCACACATCACAACAATGCCATAAGCGCCTTCGACTTTGTTCAAAGCAAGCCTGACAGCCATTTCAGCATCCACCTTACCTTTCTGGTAAATAAACTCAATGAGGTTGACCAGCACTTCCGAATCGGTCTGACTGTTGAAGGTATATCCGCGATTACCCAGTTTTTCTTTCAGTTCGGTATAGTTTTCGATAATGCCGTTGTGTATCAGGATAAACTTGCCGTGCATTGATTGGTGAGGGTGCGCGTTGACATCGTTGGGCTCACCATGGGTGGCCCAGCGTGTATGACCAATGCCGACGTGCCCGGTTTTGGGATTGTCGTTGATATGGTTCTCCAGGTCACTAACTTTTCCAACACATTTGAATATAGCAGGTTCGTTATCGAGCAGGGCAATGCCGGCTGAGTCATAACCACGATACTCCAGTCGTTTCAATCCATTAATAAGCACCGGATAAGCCTCACGATATCCGATGTAACCAACAATTCCGCACATAGTTCTGGGTGTAATTAAGTTTATCCCTTTGTAGCCTTCAGCACAGTGTCGTAGAAGTCAGAATAGGCATCGACGTATCCGTCACCATTCTGATAGGGCAACATGGGTTTCTTTGATTTTTCAATAACCTTGAGCACTTCCTTTCGAATATCATTGCTTCCGAGAATAACCCCGTCGGCCATTTTTGTAACCAGCTTGCAATAATTGATATAATCAGGTGCTTCAATGATATTCAGATCCTCTTCGGGAACGCCGTCAAGACGTAATTTTTTAACAAAACCCTTGTTAAGTGGCTGGTCAAATTCAGTGTTGTATAGCGAAAGGATCACCTTCGATTTCCTGAAAGTGGGATCATCGTCGTACATTCGCTTGATATACAATGCCAGTAAGGAGGAGAACCAGCCATGACAATGAATGATATCCGGCGCCCATTGGAGCTTCTTAACCGTTTCGAGCACACCCCGGGCGAAAAACATGGCCCGTTCATCATTGTCGTCAAAAAACATCCCCTTTTCGTCGGCGAACAGGTATTTTCGCTGGAAGTAATCGTCATTGTCGATAAAGTAAACCTGCATCCTGGCGGCCTGTATGGAAGCCACCTTAATGATCAGCGGATGATCGGTATCGTCAATGATGATGTTCATGCCCGAAAGCCTGATCACCTCATGAAGCTGATTTCTCCGCTCGTTGATGCAACCGTACTTTGGCATAAACGTCCTGATTTCCCT